>JAITGH010000124.1 GCA_031280855.1 Oscillospiraceae bacterium
AGGGTTGCGCTTCGATCGCGCTGCGGCATACGGCATGAGGCTTGACATACCGTCGGGTACCGCGACGCGGTTCGAGCCGGGCGAAACGAAGCGCGTGCAGCTCGTCGCGCTTGGCGGCACGCGTGAGTGCTATGGGCTGAACGACCTCGTATGCGGTCAGCTTGACGACCCGAAGGTCAAGCTTGCGGCATTCGCCGCAGCGGTTGAGCGCGGGTTCATGGAGGGCGGCGAATGATCACGATTAGCAGGAAGCGGTATGCGTCAATGTACGGTCCGACTACCGGGGATCGAATCAGGCTTGCGGATACGAGCCTGATTGTAGAGGTCGAGCGCGATCTTACGGTCTACGGAGACGAGGCTAAGTTCGGCGGCGGCAAGTCGCTGCGTGACGGCATGGGGCAGTGCTCGACCGCGCCGGACTCTCAGTGCGCGGATACGGTCATCACGAACGCGGTGATCCTCGATTACAGCGGGATCTACAAGGCAGACGTCGGCTTGAAGAACGGGAAAATCAGCGGAATCGGCAAGGCGGGTAACCCCGCAATTATGGACGGTGTAACCCTGATCGTCGGCGCGGCGACGGAGGTCATCGCGGGCGAGGGCATGATATTGACTGCCGGAGGCGTGGACACTCACATCCACTTCATCAGCCCGACTCAGATTGAGACAGCTCTGTACTCCGGCATTACGACGATGATCGGAGGCGGCACGGGTCCCGCCGACGGCACTAACGCGACAACGTGCACTCCGGGTAGGTTTAACCTTGAGCGTATGCTGGAAGCTGCGGAGTCGTTCCCCATGAACCTCGGATTCCTCGGGAAGGGCAACAGCGCGGCCGAGCTGACTCTCGCGGAGCAAGTCGAAGCCGGGGCGTGCGGATTGAAGCTCCACGAGGATTGGGGCAGTACTCCCGCAGCGATCGACCGCGCCCTAGCCGTTGCGGACGAGTACGACGTACAAGTCTCAATCCATACGGACACGCTTAACGAGGCGGGCTTCGTGGACGACACGATCGCGGCAATCAACGGGCGCACGATCCACACGTACCATACGGAGGGCGCAGGCGGAGGTCACGCGCCGGACATCATTCGCGCCGCCGCTCTCCCGAACGTTCTGCCGTCCTCCACAAATCCGACGATGCCGTTCACCGTCAATACGATCGACGAGCACCTCGACATGCTGATGGTATGCCACCACCTTGACAGCAAAGTGCCGGAGGACGTTGCGTTTGCCGACTCCCGCATTCGCCCGGAGACGATCGCGGCGGAGGACGTCTTGCACGATCTCGGGATCTTCTCGATGATGAGCAGCGACAGTCAGGCGATGGGACGCGTCGGTGAAGTCGTCACGCGAACGTGGCAAACAGCGAGCAAGATGAAGACTCAGCGCGGTGCATTGCCGGAGGACAGCGCTCGCAACGACAATCTCCGAGCGAAACGCTATGTCGCGAAGTACACGGTCAACCCCGCAATCGCCCACGGGATCGCTGACTACGTCGGCTCGGTGGAGGTCGGCAAGTACGCGGATCTCGTACTGTGGAAGCCCGAGTTCTTCGGCGCGAAGCCGGAGCTGATCCTGAAGTGCGGCGTGATCGCCGCGTCGCGGATGGGCGACGCGAACGCATCGATTCCCACTCCGCAACCCGTCGTGTACTCTCGAATGTTCGGAGCGTACGGCGGTGCACTGCCGCATAGCTGCCTGACGTTCACGTCGCAGACCGCACTCTCGCACGGGCTCGCACAGCGGCTTGGGCTGTCGCGGATCGTAGTGCCAGTTCGGAATTGCCGTAAGATCGGCAAGCGCGACATGCGGCTGAACGACCGTACCGGCGATATTCGCGTCGATCCGGAGACGTATCGCGTCACCGTTGACGGTGAGCTTATCACTTGCGAGTCCGCTGCGGAACTTCCGCTTGCTCAGCGATACTTCATGTTCTAGAGGTGCCTCAATGACTGACCATATTGATTTCGAGTGGTTCGAACTTGACAAGCGCATCGCTCGCAAGACTTCGCACAACGGCGACGACGTCGCGTTACGGCTTACCGAACGCGTCCGTGACGGCGCGGAGCTTCTCGCAAACGGGACGCGGTACGTCGCGAAAGTACTGCCGTGCAAACTTCTGCGAATCCGCGCCGAAAGTGCGGAGGAGCTCGGCAGGATCTGCTATGAGCTTGGTAATCGGCACTTGCCGATTGCCATCGGCTCCGGCTTCGCCGCGACGCCGTATGACCACGTGCTCGAGGAGCGTCTGCGTAAACTCGGGTTCACGTGCGAGCTCACCACGGAGGTCTTTGGCGACTTCATCGGCGGAGGTCATTCGCATGGCTGAGCTGCTGGTTCTGCAAGCGTTCGACAGCCTGTTCCCGATTGGCGCGTTTACAATGTCAAACGGTCTGGAGAGTTACGTTCGCAATGGGCTTGTAAACGACCGTGTCAGCCTGGAGGCGTACCTCGCGGCGTGCTTGTATCTGCTGCCGTATAACGACCTCGGCGCGGCGGCATTGACAGCGAACGGCGGCGTAATCGCAGAGCTTGACATATTACTTCACGCCTCCAAAACACCGCGAGAATTACGGGACGGCAGCCGAAAACTGTGCCTGCGATTCTTGAGGGCGCAGCTTGCGCTCGGCGACTACCCGCTGCTGGAATCGTACCACGCCGCAATCGCGTCCGGCGCGAGTTACGGTCACTACGCGCTTGCGGTAGGGCTGTTCGTACGTGAGGTTCAGGCGGAGCTTTCGTTCGCGCTGAACGCGTACTGTTACTCGCTGCTGTCGGCAACGGTGAACCATGCTGTAAAGCTTGTACCCTTGCGTCAGGGTGACGGGCAAGCTGCGCTCCGCGCCGCGATGTGCGGAGTCTCTAACGCGGTAACGCTCTCAATGCGCATTACGCCTGCGGAACTGGGAGTCTCCGGCGCAGGCTTCAATCTTCGGTCAATGCAGCATGAGCGGCTTGAGGGCAGGCTTTACATTACTTGAAAGGAGATGCAAATGGGATACGTGAAAATCGGAGTCGGCGGACCCGTAGGATCCGGCAAAACTACGCTTATCGAGCGGCTGACGCGAGCTTTGTGCCGCGACTACAGCATTTGCGTCGTTACAAATGACATCTACACGACCGAGGATGCGGAGTTCCTCGTCAAGAATTCCGCGTTGCCTCCGGAGCGGATCATTGGCGTCGAGACCGGAGGCTGCCCTCACACCGCAATCCGCGAAGATTGCAGTATGAACCTTGACGCCGTCGAGGAACTTGCCGCACGGTTCCCGGATGTCGAGCTGATCTTTGTGGAGAGCGGCGGCGATAACCTGTCCGCGACGTTCTCACCGGATCTTGCCGATGTGTCGATTTATGTCATAGATGTCGCACAGGGTGAGAAGATCCCTCGAAAGGGCGGACCGGGAGTAACGCAATCGGACTTGCTGGTGATTAACAAGACCGATCTCGCGCCGATGGTCGGTGCAAGCCTTGAGGTCATGGCTCGCGACGCTGAGCGTATGCGCAACTCCCGACCGACGCTGTTCACGAACCTTGCGACTAATGACAGGCTTGACGCTGTGATCGCATGGCTCAAGTCGGCCGCGATGTTGGAGCTTGTATGAAGGGTTCGCTGTATGTTCGGCTGGAGTCGCGGCGCGGCGAGACATTCATTGCGGACGTCTCTTGCGCCGCTCCGCTGAAGCTCGCGAAACCGTTCCGGCTGAACGGGATGACGGAGCTGATGATTATGAGCGCGACTCCGGGGTTGATGGACGGTGACGAGTTCCGCGTACGCGTGGACGTTGGCGAGGGCTGTCGCGTTCGAGTAACCTCACAGTCGTACACGAAGCTGTACCGCAGCGTAGGACTTGGCGGCGCCCGTCAAACTGTGGAGTTTAGCGTTGCAGACGGCGCCGAGCTTCGGTGGGAGCCGCTGCCGACTATGCCGTTCGCCGGCAGCGTCGCAAGTTTTGAGACCATTGCGGAAGTCGCGCCGTCCGGTCGCCTGTTGCTCGCGGATACGCTTGGGTGCGGCCGCGCCGCAATGGGTGAACGCTTCGCGTTTGAGCGTTACGAGAGCTGTACGAGCGTTCGCGTTGCGGGCAAACTTGTCTATCATGACGTGTGCCGCCTGATACCATCGGAGCACGACACGTGCGGACTCGGCTTCTTTGAGGGATTTGACTGGCAGCACTCGGGTTACTCGTACGGCTTGGAACCTCCGGACAATATGGACACGCCGGAGCGCGTTGCCGCAAGTTCGGAGGCTCGCATGGGGCACAGCTTCGTCTCGCTGTCACGGTTCGCGCTCCGGTAATGCGGGGTTCGCGTATCAGGTGCATGAGTTTGTGTTAAGTTTGAAAAATGTTAACATGGTGTGCAACAACCGGACGCTGTTGCATACGGCTCTTGTTACTTCGAGCTGTATACGCAGCCGTGAGCCAACGCCGATGCCGAAAATGGCGAAGCGTTCCGGGCAGCCTCCGAAAACGGTTCGGCCTGAAAGAACGCTCTGTAAAACGCGAGTGACTTCGCCATATCTTTGACGATAAGATAGGTTGTGAAAACCATGTTTATTTTCCATCCTTGCGGTTCGGTTTGCGCTTGATGAGCAGCAGGCGCATAATATCGTCAATATACGTCTCGTCGCGGACTTCAATACCCAGCCACTTGCCGTCGTGGTAGGTATGCGTTTGGTCGTAGACGATCCGGATATAATCCGAGAATGCACCGCGCTCAAGGTCGAATTTCTCCCGCTCCGCCTTGCCGAGTATGACGCAGACGGTGAAAAAACCCTCGCGCAGATAGAGCGTCACAAGCGTTTTGCCGCCGCGTCGGAATTTCATCTCGTTACGGTAATTTGCGAGTTTGCCCGTCGCCTTGCCCTCTGTCCAAAGCTCGTCCATTTCGTAGTGTGTTCGGATAAGCTCAAGTAGCCGCGTCCACGCGCCTTGGGCTTCGCCAAGCGCGGCTACCGCGTCGTCAAATGATTTCTCGTGCGGCATGGGTTATCTCCCCCCTCAACCTACATAGATTTTGAATCCCGGTTTTTCGTACAGCAACCTTGCAGGGTGAAATGCCCGTAGTGTGATAATTTGGGTCTCCTGTAGGATGAGTGGGTCGACTTTCAACAATAATATGGAAGTATTGCATAACGAGCGTGTCAAGGGTAGGGTGGAGATTTTCTCGGGCGATCCTCCGCGAGCCCTTGAAATTACTACCCGACCTTGACACAGCGACCGCTATGGAGTGACAATAGTAAGAGGGTGGACGCCACTCGTTGGCGTCCACCGCTCACCAACAAGCCCTCGTTTTCGAGTACACAATTAGTAGCTTCGAGCAAGAGGCGATAGGTGCCCGAGTTTACTACCTCGACGAGGATTTTCGTACCCACTCATCCTACAGGAGAGCCCCTTTTTGACACGGTCGAGTTCGCGTTTTGCGCCGTGCCACTTCTCGCGGCGCAGAGAGTCCAGAGCCTCGGTCGCCCATTGCACGACGTGAAATGGGTCGAGGCAAAACTTGGCGCTCGGGCAGTATTCCTCGACGCACTCCTTGATCCACGAGGCTCCGTCGCCTGTCACGAATTGGATCTGAGACCGCTGCTCCGGTGTCAGAAGCTCGAAGAACTCGCGCAGCACGTCCTTGCCGTGCTTGTCGCGAGCCCAGACCAGGTTGCCATCCTCGTGGTTCACAACCACAGACATGTACTTGTACCCCCTCTTGTACGAGGTCTCGTCGATGCCGATTTTTGTCAGTCCATCGAAGATACCGCGGCAGCGTGACGCTGCACCCATATTAGCCTTTGCAACTGACGGGCTATGCGAGCAGCGCTTGCGCTCCAAATCGCCCTGAACTCGCGCTATGATGCAGCCGACCGTGCGCCGGTTTATGCGCGTGAAGTCCAATAGCGCGGTGCGGTTCATGTGCATCGCGAGCCACGTCGTCTGCTCATCGAACGCTCGCGTGAACCGACTTCCCGGTCGAGGCGGCGTGTCGCCGCTGACAATGCCAACTGCCGTGAATTGGTGCACCGACTCTCCGTAGCACTCGCCCTTGTGCGCTCCGAAGTCGAGCGACCGCCAACGCCGATTCTGCCGACCGTTGTCGTTACTTGCCCTTGATCTTCCGACCACAGATCGGGCAGCGGTGGCGCTCCCGAGCCGTCAGCCTAACAGTAATAGCTGTCGCCGGGCTGCCGTCGGGCTCCGTATACTCCCTGAAACTCTTGTATACGTACCCCACGAACCCAAGCAGCATCTTCAGCAGTGCACCCATCTCGCGCCTCCACGATTTTAGTATCACTACTATATATCGTGTTGCCCGCGAGGCGGCCGCGGGAGGTTGCGGCGCGGCGTTTGCGGGGGATTGCGGCGCGGCGTTTGCGGCGCGGAGTCGTTCGCCGTCTGCATTGGCTCGCGGCTGCGTATACAGTTCGAAGTAACAAGAGCGGTATGCAAGAGCGTCCGGTTGTTGCATACGGTATTGACATTTTTCGTACCCCCCTCAGGGAAAAAAAGGGCTTGCAAAATGGGATGAGATGGTGTATACTGAGGTGTAGTATGAAAAGCAACACGAAAGGAAACACATCATGTCAGCCAAAGTTCGTAACATCGCGCTTCTGGGGCATGGCGGCTCCGGGAAGACCAGCCTTGCGGAGAGCATTCTATACTTGACCGGTCAGATCGACCGGCTCGGCAGGGTCTCCGACGGGAACACGACCTCCGACAGCGACTCGGAGGAGACGAAGCGCAAGATCTCCATCTCCGCGTCGCTTTTGTACACGACGCATAAGGACGTAAAGATCAACGTAATCGACACGCCGGGCTACTTCGATTTCGTGGGTGAGGCGTTGCAGGCGATAAGCGTCGTGGACGCGGGGATCATCGTGCAGGGTGCGAAGGGCGGGGTCTCCGTCGGCACCGAGAAATCGTGGGAGTATCTGGACGTCCGGAATCTTCCGAGAATGGTTTACATCTCCAAGCTGGAGGAGGAGAACGCGGACTTCAACGCGGTGTATACCGAGCTTCGCGCGAAGTTTGGTAACAAGGTCTGCCCGGTGGTTATCCCGATGATGACGGGAACGAAGTTCGAGGGCGTTATTGACATCGTCGCGAAGAAGGCGTACGTTATCAAGGACGGGAAACCGACGGAGACCACGATTCCGGATAACGCTCAAGCCACGGTTGACGAGTACTACGGCTTCCTTGCGGAGGGGGTTGCGGAGACCTCTGAGGAACTGATGGAGAAGTTTTTCGCGGGTGAGCCGTTCAGCGACGAGGAAGTACTTACGGGAGTAAGCGCGGGCGTGAGGGAGGGGACGATCGTTCCGGTAGTCTGCGGCTCCGCATTCGTTGGCTCCGGCACTATGCGGCTTCTTGACATGGTGGTCAACCTGCTGCCCGCGCCGGAGGTCAGCGCCGACCCGACGTCTATGTTCGTCTTCAAGACGACCTCCGACCAGTACGGCAAATTCTCCTACTTCAAGGTGATGAGTGGAACGGTAACGGCGGACGCGAATGTTACGAACGTTCGTACCGGTTCGTCGGAGAAACTCGGGCACATCTATATCATGCAGGGTAAGAAGAATACGGAGGTCAGGGCGATCGAGTGCGGAGACATCGGCGCGGTCTCGAAGCTTGCTGATACGAAGACGAGCGATACCCTGCGCGACCCTAAGAGCACGGCGGAGTACGCGCCGATCGCGTTCCCGCGCCCGGTGTACTCCATGGCGATCTTCCCGAAGACTAAGGGGCAGGAGGATAAGATCGCGCAGGGGTTAACGCGGCTCGGCGAGGAGGACTACACCTTCAAGATTGAGAATAACGCGGAGACTCACCAGATGGTCGTCTCCGGAACCGGCGATATTCAGCTCGACGTTATATGCAGTCGGCTTAAGAGCAAGTTCGGGGTTGAGACGGAGCTGACGCCCGCTCGAGTCCCGTATCGTGAGACGATTCGCAAGAAGACGGATCAGATCCAGGGACGGCATAAGAAGCAATCCGGAGGTCACGGACAGTTCGGCGACGTGAAGATCGTTTTTGAGCCGGGCGAGAGCGAGGAACTGACGTTCGTGGAGACGGTGTTCGGCGGGTCGGTTCCGAAGAACTTCTTCCCTGCGGTGGAGAAGGGACTGCGGGAGTCGACGGTGAAGGGCGTGCTTGCGGGTTATCCGGTCGTGTTTTTGAAGGCGACGCTGGTCGACGGCTCGTACCACCCGGTGGACAGCTCGGAGATGGCGTTCAAGCTTGCGGCGGCGATCGCGTATAAGGAGGGACTGCCGAAGGCGAGCCCGACGATACTGGAGCCGATCGGGACGTTGAAGGTGCTCGTGCCCGATCACTACATGGGCGACATAATCGGGGACTTGAACAAGCGGCGCGGGCGAGTGCTTGGCATGAATCCCGTCGGAGGCGGCAAGCAAGAGATCGAGGCGGAGGTTCCAATGTCCGAGATGAGCAGCTACGCGATCGACCTGCGGAGCATGACGCAGTCTCGCGGCTCGTTCTCCATCGACTTCGCGCGGTATGAGGACGCGCCGTCGAACATTCAGCAGAAGATCATCGAGGAATCGAAGCTTGCGGCGGACGCGCACGACTGAGGAGCGAGGGTTTAGGAATGAGGACGGAGGTTTGGACGGGGGACGCGTTCGCCTGAATCCTTCCGCCTGAACTCTTGTCGACTGAGTAGTCAAACTTAGAAAGGATGTGGGAACGCGCTTACGCCGTTCCCAATATTGCCATGACACCACAAAACGAAGCCCGGAAGGGCGAGTTCGCGAAGACGGTGCTAATGCCGGGCGACCCGCTTCGCGCCAAGTTCGTCGCGGAGAACTTCCTGACGGACGCGAAGCTTGTCAACAACGTCCGCTACGCGCAGGGCTATACCGGCACGTACAAGGGCACACCGATCTCGGTGATGAGCTCCGGCATGGGAATTCCCTCGATGGGCATATACTCGTACGAGCTGTACAACGTGTACGACGTTGACCACATCATCAGGATCGGCACCGCCGGAGGGATCAGCGAGAAGCTGAAGCTACGCGACGTCGTCGCCGCGATGGGGGCGAGCACGAACTCCGCCTACGCGCAGAACCAGTTCAAGCTGTTCGGGCAACTGTGCGCGACGGCGAGCTATCGAATGCTGGAGACTTGCGTCGCGGTCTCGCGGGAGCGCGGGTCGAGTCTCGTCGTCGGTAACGCGTACTGCACGGACAACTTCTATGACGCGAGCGGAGCCGCGCTCGAGTGGGGTAAGCTCGGTTGCCTCGTCGTGGAGATGGAGAGCTACGCGCTGTACACGAACGCGTTGCAAGCGGGCAAGGAGGCGCTCGCGCTGTTCACTGTCAGCGACCACATCGTTACGGGTGAGGAGGACGATCCGCAGTCGCGGCAGAACTCCTACACGGAGATGATGGAGATCGCGCTGGAAACAGCAGTCAGGATACAGGGGTTAGGAGTTAGGGGACGATAGACGCGCAGTGCTCCCGTGGTTTGCGCTCCCCTGCCGCCTGAGTACTGAACCCTGAATCCTGAGTCGTTAACGCTCGATATAAGGCGGGCCGAACTTCTCCCAGCCGACGATGTCGGAGAGAGCCGTCAGGATACTCGTCATACTGCTACCGGTCTCGAACTCTTCGAAGTCCTGAAGCAGCGAAGAGTCCGCACAGCGCGGAATGGTAACGCTGAAGGTAACGCCGTTATCGCGGTTCGAGGCAATGATGTTCCCGCCATGCTGTCTGGCGACGTGAAGTGCGGCCGACATGCCAAGCCCGAGCCCTCCGTACGCTGTGCGCTCCTGCCCGTAGGCGTTGAACAGGTGAACGTCCGGGTTGCTGTGCCGAGACTCTGCGTACAGCTGAGCGATCGTAATGATCACGGCGTTGTCCGTCGCCGAGATCGTTAGCTTGACGGCGCAGCCGCTTTCCGGGGCGAATAGCACCGCGTTCGAGATCAGGTTCAACAGCATACGCTCCAGCTTCATCGGGTCGCCGCTGACGATGCTTTCGCCGGGTTGGGTAAGATCGGAATACTTCAGCGTGACGTTCGGCACGTCAAGCAGCGCGGTGACCGAGCCCGTAAGATTCACGCATAGCTCCGCCAAATCGATGACGCTCGCGTTAAGCAGTGCGCGATCCTCGTCAAGCGTATCCGTGAGATTGTCGGCAAGCCTGTGAAGCTTGGAGCGCGTCCTGCGCATTATGTTCAGGTACTTGTTAACGTCATCACCGTCGAAGATCCGCTTCTCCAGCAGATTCAGCGACGCGTGCGCAACGCCGAGTTCCTCACGCAGCAATCCGTTGATGCTTTTCAGTAACTGGAAGAACGGATTCGTGCTGTCCGAGGTACCCGTAACGAACAACTGAGTGTTGCCGTTAAGCTGAGCGGCGAACCGATATGGGGTGCCGTCAATCTCGGTGGCATACTCTGAGAGCATACACATGACGGGTCGCTCGCCGGGTTGCATAAAGTCACTTCGCGCTATGGAATTCGCCGCTACGATCTCACCATTGCTGATGCCCACTGCCGCGTCTGTAAACTGCTCCAGGAGTTCCGATAATTTATTGTTGTACATGATGTTAAAATTCCCCAAATCAACGCTTATTATTTGTCCACTATCAGTATAACTCATTTTCTCTCATCATGCAACAATAATCTCTAGAAAAATTGTGCAACTTTTGAAGTAAAACGCTCATACCACTTCACCAAGGCTTACAAATACGCGCTTCAGAGCCGATGTAAAAAAAGGAGACGACCATGCAAAAAAAACTTCGCCGCGCCGTCGCGCTATTGGTTACGACCGTGACGCTGATGACGCTGATCACGGGTTGTAAGAAGGAAGAGACCGCGAAGACTCCGGAGTTCGTCTACGTGCCGACGTACGTTACGCTGAACTCCGATATTACGGAGATGCAGATGCCGCTGATCCACGGCGATACCATATTTTACCTTCGGAACGTGATTGTTGACCAAATTGAGGTAAGCTTCGACGAGGGCGAGGGCGACGTGAAGCCTATGCCGATGCCGCGCTCAGCGGCGGCACTCGCTTCCTCTGCGGAAGCCGTTGACGTTGACGGCGATGAGCCTGCGGAGGGCGAGGGTTACTATGACGAGGGTTACGAGGACTACGGCGGGAACTATTACCTACAAGACATATATGAGTACCGGCTGTTCCAAGTGAACGCGGACGGCACGGGTAACCGCGAGGTTGCGGGCTATCGCCCGCCGCCGCTTCCGGAGGACGCGCCGGTCGGCAACAGCTTCTATGTGAACAACTTCCTCTCGGTCGGCGACGGATCCGCGTGGATCTGTGAGACGCTGTACTACTCCGTGCAAAGTACGGGCGGCGAGTGGGTGACAAAGGGCGAGGCGCAGATCCGCAGGATCGAGCTTGAGACCGGGGCGACGCTGTCGACGCTGGAGTCGTTTGTGCTTACCTCCGGCTCCGGCGACGATAAGGGCTATAAGAATCTGGATACGTTCATCGCCGCGCCGGATGGGCGGATCATGATCCTAACGACGTACTATGACTCCACGACTCAAACGTCGGGTCGCGATTTCTACGTTTACGCGGCTGACGGGTCACTGCAGACGAGCTTCCAGCACCCGGACGATCCGAACGGCGAGTGGGTGCGGCAACCGATCATTACGCCGGACGGCGGATTCGCCGTTACGGTAACGGATCAAGAGGGGAAGAGCTACGTCCGCCCGGTTGACACTGCCGCGAAGAAGCTCGGCGATCGCGTCGGCGAGTACCCGTCGTCGGGCTGGAGCCCTCAAAGCGTGCGAGTCGACAACATGGAGTGCATGAACGACAGTACGGGGATATTCAGCTTCGAGTTCGGGAAGACGGATCGCACGTACATCGTTGACTGGATCGACGCGGACATCGATTATAACAACGTGATGTTCGTAGGCGCGATAGGCAGCGACATAATATGCGCGCAGTTCCTGTATGACTCGAATCTTGGTACGAACTCCGGCAGTTTGATTCGCTTGACGAAGACGAAGTACTCGGACGTTGTGCAGAAGAAGGTGCTGACGCTGGCGTGCGTCGGGCTGGACTGGGCCATACGTTCGGACATCATCAAGTTCAATAAGCAGGATCCGAACTATCGGATAAAGGTCGTGGATTACTCGGTGTACAACAACGGCTGGGACGACCACAGCGGGGTGACGAAGCTATCGACGGAGATCATCGCGGGTAACGTGCCGGACATCATCTTGAACAACTATCAGATCCCGTATATGACATACGCGGCGAAGGGCGTGTACGCGGATCTGTACCCGTTGCTGGAAAAGGATACGGAGCTTGGCGGGCGTGCGGCGATTCTGCCGTCCATGCGAACGGTGATGGAGTCAGGGAGCGGTAAGCTGTTACAGGCGGCGTGGACGTTCTCAATCGGGACGTTCGTCGGCAAGGAGAGCAACGTCGGGGCGGAGCCGGGCTGGACGATGGACGAATTCACCGCCGCGCTTGCGAACCTTGCGCCCGGCGCAACGGGTTTCGCACGCATTTATACTCGCGCCGACCTCATGAGCTCGCTGTACAATTACAGCATAAACGAGTACGTGAACTGGGAGAGCGGGGTATGCACGTTTGACTCGCCGGAGTTCGCTAAACTGATCACCTACGTCAGAAGCTATCCGGAGACAATCAACTGGGAGACGGACTTCGGGCCATACTATGACCAGCGGAGCGAGATCATGAACGACCGTCAGCTCATCGACGTCACCGGGATCTATGACTTTAACGCATTCTTGGATTTGGACACGGCGTACGGCGGCGATATGGCGTTCAAGGGCTTCCCGTGCGCGAGCCGCCAGAGCGGAACGGTGGAGCTTGGCAGTACGCTTTCGATTACCTCGCGGTGCTCCGACCCTGACGGCGCGTGGCGGTTCGTCCGACAGGTGTTTACCAAAGAGTACCAGCAGAGTCAGGCGTGGTGGTTCCCGACAAACGCGAGCCTATTCGAGGAGCGTCTGGCGGAGGCGATGACGGAGAATACCGCCGACCCATACGGCGAGTACGACTCCGGGTACGACTCCGGATCTGCGGCTCCGACGGGGACTCCGGCTCCGCAACCGTCGCTGACTCCGGAGGAGATCGAGGCAATGCACGTGATCGTCACTCCCGCGGGCACCTACATCTATCCGAAGGGCTATGCGTGGGTCAGCAGTGGCGACGGCACCGACGGCTCGATCCCCTACTACGCCATGACGGAGGCGCAGCGCGATAAACTGATGAAGCTGATCAACTCGATCACCAGACAGCAGTACATCGATCAGAAGATCGCGGAGATCTGCGACGACGACTTGAAAGTCTTCTTCGCAGGTCAGAAGAGCGCGGAGGAGACCGCGAGGGTTATCCAATCGCGAGTCTCGACCTACGTCAACGAGCAACGCTAAATCCGCGGTAATGCCATAAATTTGTGTATTACTTCGTCTGCCTCCCTTGCTGTTTTTTCATGCCTCACTTATGCAACGGTGGAGCAGTGAAAAACATACAGCGGCGGTCGTTATCCTCGTACTACAACAAATTTCCGGCAATACCGTAATCGCGACGATAGAACCGGCTGAGCGCGAGTGCGCTCAGCCGGTTACGGAGGGAAGATGACATATAATTTCGACGAGCAAATCAACCGCTACGGTACGGACAGCATAAAGTACGAACCGGAGAAACGCGGGCGGAGCGCGTCCGTGCTTCCGATGTGGGTCGCGGATATGGACTTCCGCGCACCGCCGTTCGTACTTGACGCGCTTCACCGCCGGGTGGTGCACGGAATCTTCGGATACTCGGAGCCGGGCGGCGAGTATTACGGCGCAGTGCGCGAGTGGTTCCGCTCCCGCTTCGATTGGACGGTGGAGCCGGAGACGGTGACGCTGACGTTCGGGGTCGTCAACGCGGTTAACCTCGCCGTACGCGCATTCACAGCGGAGGGCGACGGCGTGATCATACAGCAGCCCGTGTACTACCCGTTCGAGAGCGCGGTGCGCGATAACCGTCGGACTCTGCTGGTTAACGAGCTTGTCATGGAGCGCGGACGCTACGTCATGGACTTGGACGACTTCGCGGAGAAGGCGAAGCGAGCAAAGCTGTTCATACTGTGCAGTCCGCACAATCCCGTCGGGCGAGTTTGGACGCGTGAGGAGCTTCGCGCCGTCGGGGAGATCTGCCTGCGCAACGGCGTTACCGTGATCTCCGACGAGATCCACGCGGACTTCGTCTACGCTCCGCACCGCCACACGGTGTTCGAGACTCTGTCGCCGGAGTTACGCGAGATCACGGTGACGTGCACCGCTCCGAGCAAGACGTTCAACCTTGCGGGTCTGGCGATCTCTAACATCATGATTGGTAATGAGGAGCTGCGCCGCGCATTCCGGGCAGAGTACAACGCGGCCGGACTGAGCCAGCCATCGCTGCTGGGTTTCGCCGCGTGCCAGAGCGCGTACTCGCCCGAGGGCGCGGTTTGGCTTAAGCAACTGCTTGCGTACCTTGAGGGTAACATCGCGCTGATGCGGGAGTTCCTCCGCGATCGCGTCGGCGAGGTGAAACTCGTGGAGCCCGAGGGCACGTATCTGCTGTGGCTGGACTGCCGCGCCTTGGGAGAGCGCAACGTGAGCGCGTTCATGGAGAAGCGAGCGGAACTGTGGCTTGACGGCGGCGAGATGTTCGGGGAGAGCGGACGCGGCTACCAGCGAGTCAATATCGCGTGCCCGCGCTCGACGCTCTCGCTTGCGTTAGCGCGGCTCGAGTCCGCAGTGCGAGCGCGGCGCGGTTAGCGGTTAGCGGTTAGCGGCACGGTTAGCCGTAGCCTCGATCGGAGGCGTACGCCGCAACCAGTATGCCCGCTATCAGCGCAATCAGCGACCAGTCCATCGCCGAGCGCCCAAGCTCGTGACGCTCCAATAGCAACAGTACCACCGTCGCCGCAAGTAACGCGTCCGCCGCGCATATCGCAACTTTCATTATCTTATGTACCATGCGCCCATTCTACCACGCCTCCCCAATCTTTTCAACGCTCAAATCCCGGAAATAGAGGTACGTTTTGACAATGTATTGAGCCGCGGGGGTTTACGAGGGATTAGGGTATATATTGGGACGTTACGGTGGTTTGGTACGTTTGATAATACATATATGTTTACGGTGGTTTGGTACGCGACTTTTTTGTAAAAAAGTCGACAAAAAACTTTTACATACCATTCATAGATGGAAACTAAGGAGCCCTTAAGGCTCCTTAGTTTCGTGGTAGAGGGAAGTAACGTAGCTTGCCGATTATGCAGAGGTGTGAAGCTTCGTAGCTTGACGGTTATGCCGATCTTAAGTTGCCTTAAGGGCAACTTAAGATCCCTCTATGAATGGTATATAAAAGTTTTTGTCAAACTTTTTTCAAAAAGTTTGCGTTCCTAACCCCCGCGTCTCAACACATTGTCAGAACCCTCGTAACTTACAAAGAGTAGAAGTCGTGGTTACCGATAGAGACGACGAAGACGCAATTTTTGATGATCCACTTACTGGCGGCGATTTTGGCGTTAAGGAAGAAGAGGCTTTGCCCGGCGATGTCAGCGCCGTCGAGAGCGAGTTTAGCGGCGATGACGGCGTTTTTGGTAGGATCTTTATAAATAGTGCCGTTGGAGGCGGGGGTGAACTGGACTCCGCCGGTGCGGTCGAAGATGACGCCTTTGATGGTATCCGGGTAGCCTTTCGCGGCGGCGCGGTTAAGCACGACGTTACCGACGGCGATTTGACCTTTGAGCGATTCGCCTCGAGCTTCTGCGGAGATAATGCGAGACAGCCAGTAGAGGTCGGTCTCGTCGTAGAAGTCGTCGCCGGACTCGAGCGGGGTAGTGCCGCGCCTCACGTCGATGCTTTGCGAGGACTCGAACCAGACGCAGTCGGCGCCGAACGCTTTGGCGAGTGTACGGACGGGGACGAAAGTCAAGCCCTCGTGCACTACTGCGCCGCCGGGTATGTACAGGTAACGCCCGTTGGCGACTATGTAGGGATCGGCGACGTTAAGTGTGAATGAGATGGGCGGCGAGGCGACGGTTACGGTTTGAGTCTCGCCGTCCCAGGCGACTGAGACACCCTCGCCCATGACGGAGCAGAACTCGCGCAGTTGGACGTAGGTGATCCCGTCGTGGAGGATCGAGGTACCGGCGTACGGTTTCCCGTCGATAGTCAGAGGGACGACGGAGTCGGACGGGTCGAGCAACAGCGGACTGCCTGACGGCGCGGGCGACGCGGGAGTTACGGACTCGTCCTCCTCGAGGAGGAGGTTGGGATTGGCGAGCGGAGTCTCCTCATCGGGGATATCGAGCTCGGCGGGGGAAGCCTCGGGCGCGGCGGTCACCTCGGGCGCGGCGGTCGCGGTAGGCACGGCGGACGCGAGTTCGGGCGGCTCGGAATCGCTTGCGGCGAACGCCGCGCTTACGGGTGCGATCGTCAGCACCAGCAATATGACTAAGACGGAATAGATTCGGTGAAGCATGGAGGACTCTCCTTTACAAGGGTGAGAGTAAAGTCGATGAGATACGACCGGCTTACAAACGGTTACAATGTTGAGCTAAGCGCTCTGTTTTCTGACTTACCATATTATACACTGTAACACTTTTGAAATCAAGACGCAATATTGCACAAATATTCGCAACATTTATCGCAATATTTAGGCAATATGCACATAACGAACGGGAACCGAGCGTAACGATTACGCTCGGTTCCCTATTCCGCGTGCGCGGGGCTAGCGCACGGCGCGGGCTAGCGCACGGCGCGAGCTAGCGCACGGTAACGCTTATCTCAAGCTTCGCGTCCGGATTGCCCGTTCCGTCCGCGTACGAGACGGTGACCGTAGTCTTGCCCGCCATGCGTCCCGTTATCTTCAGCGACGTGTCGGTTATCGACAGGAACTCGCCCCACTCCGCGACCGCGACGACGTTGTCCAGAACGTGGAACTGCATGGAGACGCTGCCCGGGCTGTCGCGAGTTATGACGATCTCGGCGGTACCGCCCTCCGCGATGGTGACGCTTAGCTTATCGGCGGTGAGCGTGGACTTCAAGTTCAGCTCCTCGTCCTCGTCGGCGGCTTGCTTGACGGAGATCCCCGGCGCGGTAAGCGCGTCGGCGGGCAGGAACTTCACGGGCACCGCGATGTTCAAGTCGTTACCGTTGATGTAGGCTCCGCGAATTACGCCGACCGCCTCGCCATAGCGGTTCAGCAGGACTCCGCCGCTGGAGCCTTGCGAGACCTGCGCGGAGAACTGGATCTCCGGGTAGCCGGAATTCGCGCCGAACGAGTCGCGAAGCTTCGTCGCCACTATGCCGCTCGACATACTATCCGTCAGCCCCAGCGGACTGCTTAGCGCGTAGATCGGCTCGCCCACGTTAAGCAAATCGCTGTCGCCAAGCGGGATAAACGGGAACGCGGAGACCGCCGCTCCGTCCGCGTCCGTCTTCCCGACGCGGATAAGCGCGAGGTCACGCCAGCCGTCGCGCCACAGCACTTGAACGTCCTTGAACACGCGCCCGTCCGTCAGCTTGATTTGCATATACGGGCGGCGCTCAATCGCGTGGTAAGAGATAAGCGCGAGCCCGTCCGCAGAGAAGAAGAATCCGCTCGCGCTCGCGTCCGGCGTACCGGCGATAAGGCGCTCCTCGGTGTTGAAGACCTCCATGAAGAAGGTGGCGGCGGAGCCGCGCCGGTACAGCACCTCCGGGTCGTACGTCGGCTTGCCGTAGTTCGCGTAGCCCGCGAACGAGGTATCGCGAAGCGACTCGCGAGCTATCACTCCGTCCGCAACCAGACGCTGGACTAGTATCGCGTCGCCGCCGTTAACCTTCGTGATCAGCGCGTTGAACGCGAGAGTAACCGCGTCGCCGCGAGTAAGCCGGTCTCCGCCGTCATATGTAAGCCCGAGCGAATCGGCGAACTTGACGGAATGCGCCCAGTCGAAATCGCCCGGCTCGCTGTAGCCCAACGCTCGTAATAGTAACGTCAGCCAGTCGCGCTCGGACAGCGAGTTCCGTGCTCCCAGCGAGTCGCCCGTCGCGCCGTTAACCAGACCTCGAGCGTAGGCGTTCGCAACGTAGCCCTGCGCATACGCGTCAACGTCCTTGAACTGCGAACGCTGAGTCGAGTCCGCGATCCCCAGCAGTCTGCACAGCAGGATAACTCCGTCCTGCTTGGTCAGCGGCTTGTCAAGCATGAAGTCTCCGTCAGCGTCGCCGTTCAGCAGTCCGAGCTTGGCGAGCGTCTCCGCCGCGCCCTCCGGCGTGATAATCGCGGCAGAGCCGCTAATCGGCAGTGCGATCGCAATCGCAACCGCAATCGCAACCAGCGCGGCAGTCAGTCGTTTGATGGTCATCTTTGGATACTCCTTAGAATAGTAATTAGGAATTAGGGGACGCGAGGGGGGTACGAGAGTTTTGGGTTATGTATTGGGACGTTACGGGGGTTAGGAACGCAAACTTTTTGAAAAAAGTTTGACAAAAACTTTTATATTGGGTGCTGTGGTCTACTCAAACTTTCACTGGGGTCTCTGCGCCTACGGAGGGAAACTGTGAAGTTCCGTTACTTCACAGTCGGTGTAAGTGTGAAGCTTTGTTGCTTGACACTTACACGATCTTAAGTTGCCTTAAGGGCAACTTAAGATCCCTCTATGAATGGTATGTAAAAGTTTTTGTCAAACTTTTTTCAAAAAGTTTGCGTTCCAAACCCCCGTACGTCCCAATACATACCCCTAATCCTCCGCGTCCCCCGTACGTCTCAATGCATAACCCTAACCCCTCGTAACCCCTCGCTTTCTTTTTTGAGGTTGGAGGAGGGCGCGCTGGCGCGCTTTCTCACGCGGGGCGCGGGGGACGTAGAGCGGCTCGAGGGTGCGCGGGTCGAGCCCGGTGTAGAACATGCAGGTGGAAAGCGTGCCGGGGGTCGGGTAGAAGTCCTGCACTTGCTCCGGGCGCATACCGCGTTTACGGAGGTAGTTTGCGAGAGCGCTTGCGTCGTCGGACGTACAGCCGGGGTGAGAGCTCATCAGGTACGGCACCAGGTACTGATTCTTGCCGTAGCGTTCGTTAAGCGAGTTCCACTTTTGGGTGAAGCGCTCATACGCGGCGTTGGCGGGTTTACCCATGCGTGCCAGGACGGAGTCTATGCAATGTTCCGGCGCGACTTTCAGCTGGCCGCTGACGTGGTGTTTGACGAGCTCGGCGAAGAACTCTCCGCTTGGGTCGAGCATAAGGAAATCGAAGCGGACACCGGAGCGAATGAAGACTTTCTTGACGCGTGGAATGGAGCGCACCTTACGCAGGAGCGCGAGGTAATCGCCGTGATCGGCGTCGAGGTTCGTGCACGGGGTAGGCGAGAGGCAAGCGCGATCCTTGCACATGCCGCGCTTCAGCTGAGCGGCGCAGGCGGGTCTGCGGAAGTTCGCGGTCGCGCCGCCTACGTCGTGCACGTAGCCCTTGAACAGCGGGTGCGCGGTGAACGCGGTAACCTCCCGCACTACGCTGTCGTGGGAGCGTGAGGTCACTACCCTGCCCTGATGGAAGGCGAGCGCGCAGAAGTTGCACGCTCCGAAGCAGCCGCGATTGTGGATAACGGAGAACCGCACTTCCTCGATGGCGGGTACGCCGCCGTCCGGCTCGTAGATTGGGTGGTACTCCCTAGTATACGGCAACTCGGCGAACTTGTCAAGTAAATAAGTTGTTAACGGCATGGCGGGCGGGTTAACGACGACGACGCGGTCGGCGTGAGGCTGCGCGACGGCTCTGCCGACGATCGGGTCGTGCTCTTGGTACTGGATCATGGCGGAGGCCGCGTACTCACGCTTATCGCGGCGCACGGACTCACAGGAGGCGATGGTAACCGCGCCGTCGGGCGGATTCGTTGTAACGTAGGCGGTGCCGCGAATGGAGCGGAGCGCCTCGACCGGAGTGCCGTGCCGAAGCGCGGCGGCGATCTCCAACGTCGCGCTCTCGCCCATGCCATAGACGAGCAGATCCGCGCCCGCGTCGATCAGCACGCTGTTGCGGACGCGGTCGTCCCAATAGTCATAGTGAGCGAATCGGCGAAGCGAAGCCTCCAGCCCGCCGAGTACGAGCGGCAGACCGGGGAACGCCTCCCGCACGCGGTTCGCGTAGACTACGCTTGCGCGGTCGGGGCGAAGCCCGATCCGCTTGCCGGGCGAGTAGAAGTCCTCACCGCGAGGGCGCTTCGCCGCCGTGTAATGCGCGACCATCGAATCAAGGTTACCCGCCGTGACCATCGCCGCAAGTCGCGGGCGACCCATCGAGGTGAACGCGTCCGCGCTATGCCAATCGGGCTGTGCGAGTATCGCGACGCGATAGCCCGCGTCCTCCAGCACTCTGCCGATTACGGCGGCTCCGAACGACGGGTGGTCGACGTACGCGTCGCCCGTCACCAGCAACACGTCGTACCAGAACCAACCTCTGCCGCGCATATCCTCCGCGCTGACGGGCAGAAACGACTCCGCGCTCATATCGGCAGAGTGAACGCGAGTTTGCCGTCGGACTCCGCCGTGCGGTTGAACCCGTTGCGCTGTGCGAACTTGAGTGCGGCGGAGTCCTCCGTGTCCACGCTCATCGCGATCGCCGTCAGACCTCGTCTCCGGAACGCGGAGATCGCCGCGCCCAGTAACTGTATGGCGAAGCCTTGACTGCGGAACTCCGGCTCCAGCCATATGGATTCGATCGTCCCGGTTGACGCGTCCCGCACGGAAAGCTCCAAAGCTCCGCACGGCGTGCCGTAGTGCATGGCGATAAGATTCAGCTCATCGCCCTCGATTTGCTTGAAGTACAGATTGCGCTTGTCCGTGATGTTCTTCGTCTTCCACCACCGCTGTTTGGCGAAGGTGCTTAGCTCCTCCGGCAAGTGGGAGTTATCGTTCATATACTCGATGGAAAGCTTCCCGCCGTCCGCGGTGAGTAGGCTTACGGCGGTGTTGTCGCAGTAGCGGATCTCGTTAACGTCGTCGAGGGTAACGCCGGAGGCGTGGCACAGCAGAGTGCGGAGCGCGACTCCGTGAGTGACGAGCACGACCGCGCCGCCGGAGTGGCGCTCGGCAAGCTCCAGCGTGGTTTGCACCATGCGGGAGTGCACGTCCGAGATGTGCTCCGCGCCGTCGACGACCCAGTCCATGGGCTTGAGGTTATACGCGTTCGCAAGCTCCGGCGCGTGGGTCTCCCAATAGCCCCAGCAGGTGTCCTCCCACGCGCCCATCGCGATCTCCCGCAGGGACTCCAGCTTGGTGACCTCGCACCCGAGCGCGTCGGCGATTCCGCAAGCGGTCTCGTAAGCGCGAGTGAGATCGCTCGAGTAAACCGGCGTCGGAGCCGGCGCCGACGTGACGTTACTATTGGCAAGCGCGAGATCGCGGAAGCGTTGGGCGACGCACTCGATCTGGCGGCGGCCGTTGGGCGTGACTCTGCCGTCGTAGTGGCCGTGGATCCTGCGCCAGACGTTGCCCTCCGCCTCCGCGTGGCGTACGATGTAGATTTTTGTCATATCTTCTCCTTAAGAATCTTCGAGTTCGGCGGCGATTCGCGCCGGTAACAGCGGGTCGCGGAACATCGCGGAGCCAACGCCGATCAGGGTTGCGCCCGCGATCAGCATTTCGCAAGCGTCGTCGGGCGACGCGATACCTCCCAGCCCGAGTATCGGGATACGGACGGCGTTCGCGACCTGCCACACCATGCGAAGCGCGACGGGGAAGATCGCGGGACCGCTCAAGCCGCCCGTACCGTTCGCCAGGATCGGCGAGCGAGTCCGCAGATCGAACCGCATTCCGAGAAGCGTGTTGATGAGGCTTAGCGCGTCCGCGCCGGAGTCCTCGCACGCGTGAGCGATGTCTGTGATGTTTGTGACGTTCGGGGAGAGTTTGACCATGACGGGGGTGGAGCCCGCGACTCGCTTGACTGCGGCGGTGACCTGCGCCGCCGCGATCGCGGAGGTGCCGAACGCCATGCCCTCCGCCTTGACGTTCGGGCAGCTGATGTTGACCTCCAGCATGTCCACGCCCGAGTCTGCAAGCCGCGCCGCGACCTCCGCGAACTCCTCCGGCGTGGCTCCGCTGAAGTTCGCGATTACCCGCGTGCCGAGTGAGCGCATGAACGGCAGCTCGTCCCGGATAAACGCGTCGACTCCCGGATTCTGGAGCCCGACGGAGTTCAGCATTCCCATGGGAGTCTCCGCACTGCGCGGCGGCGGGTTACCCGCTCGCGGTGAGAGCGTCAGACCCTTCGTACATAGCCCGCCGATGAGGCTTAAGTCGAACAGCTCGGAAAGCTCGCGCCCGAATCCGCAGGTACCGCTCGCCAGCGTGACGCGGTTGCGGAACGGGACTCCTGCAAAGTTTACCATATTACCACCTCCGCGTCGAAGACGGGGCCGTCCCTGCACACGCGCTCGTAACCTTGAGAGGTCGCGCACGCGCAGGTGAGGCACGTCCCGATCCCG
>JAITGH010000207.1 GCA_031280855.1 Oscillospiraceae bacterium
TCAAGTTGATGTACAGATTGCTCCCTAATTCGTAAACAATCGACCCGAATGCAGTATCGCTATTCATCGTCGGTCGTTGCCTCCTCTTCGGTTTCGTTTTGATCTATATCTATTGTTGCGGGGTCGATTATATAACGCTTCACCACCGGATAGACTGTGAATACGGTGATGAAACCGGTAAGCGAGTAAAACAGGAACGGCAGTGTCAGCAACGCGGATTGCGGGATCAGCAATACCAAGACGAAAGTAGCAATGGCGCACGCCGCCACCGCAATGATGTTGCGCACAAACCCGATCAAAACAAACCTAAGCGAGTTCATGACAATCTGAGCGACACTAAGCCGGATCGTCACAGCTTGCAGGTAGAAATACTGCCTTGCGAAGATGAATACGACCAATCCGATTCGTGCGATGATCTGAACGGCGACCGATGTGAGCCCGCCGACTTCCGTTAAGAAGTTTCCGAATGCGCTGATTACCAGCGAAGCGGTTATCACTATATCAAGAAGGCCGAAGATTACGCCTTGCACGATATTCGAGACGCCTCGTGAGAAGACGTCGGAGATCCACGCGTGCTCCTCTCTTGCGAAGTTGCGGTAGACGTACGTTACGCCCATCATTATGGGACCGTATAGTAAAATCGAGAGTACCGCGAGCGCGTTGAACACGTTCTGCGGCAAGAATCGGATGAATGGGTATGCGAAGACTCTCATTCCGGGGATGAAGTCGTATGCGGCATCGTATGAAAATGAGACGCTGATGCCCTCGGACGGAACAGACTTGCCGTCGAAAGTTACGGAACTTATGAGGAAGATGGACTTGCCGATTTGGGACTCCTTGATATGGATCTGGTTCAGACCTGTCTCGTGATTTGGGGTAGCGTACAGAGTGGCGGAGTAGAGCACAGCCTCGTCAGAATCCAGTAACGCGACGTGATGCGTCACGCCGGCCTCCGGGAATCCTGCGATTATAAGATACCGATCCGTTATCGCCGTATCCAGCAGATAGTTCGCGATTGCGATATAGACGTAGATGACCAGCGGGAGCGTGAACACGAAATAGAGCAAGTTCACGGTTACAAGCCGCCAGAACTTGCGAATGTAAAGCTCCCAAAATAGAAAGAACCCCGTCTTCTTGGGAGCGTCCGGCATAAGATCCGGGCGCTCCTTGTAGTTGAATCTCTTAAACATAAACTCTTTCCGGCTTCGAAAACGTGTACGTAGAGCGAACAAGCTCATTCAAGCGTACGATTGAGCCATCCTTGGCAGAAAGATTACGTTCCGTCGTGAGGCTTACGCCGAGTGTGCCCGCGGGTGAGTGCGATGGTAGACCTCGTTGATCTGGTTCTCGATGAGCTTCTTGTAGACTTGAGTGGAAGAGATGTCCGCGTGTCCGAGCATTTCCTTCAGGGAGTGGAGGTCAGCTCCGTTCTCAAGCAAGTGTGCGGCGAAGCTGTGACGCAGAGTATGAGGCGTGATATCTTTCGGGATACCTGCCTTTTCCTGGTAGTTCTTGACGATCTTCCAGAACCCTTGGCGCGACATACGCGTTCCGTTAACGTTAACGAACAGAGACTTGCGCGAGGTATCGTCGGTCATGTGAGGACGCGCATAGCGGACGTAGCGCATGAGCGCGTCGACGGCTCCGTCGTACATTGGGATGAGGCGTATTCCACCTTTGCCGCGGCAGTTGAGGAACTTGTTTGCGAAGTCAACATCCGTAATGTCGAGCGCGACGAGTTCCGACACTCGGATCCCGGTAGCGTAGAGCAATTCAAGCATTGCGCGGTCGCGCATACCTTTGTAGTCACCATCCAGTACCTGATCCAGGAAGTTATTCATCTCGTTGCCGGTCAAAACTTGCGGCAACTTGCGTTTCTGACGCTCCAATGAGACTCCTACGGTGGGGTTCATCGCCATCGCTCCGGTAGTGCACAGATAGCCGTAGAAGCACTTTAAGGAGGCGAGGGATCTGGAGAGTGTGGAGCAGGCCTTGCCATTTAGTTTGAGCCGAGTGACGTAGTCATCAACGTCGCCCGACGACACCTCGAGCGGATCAAGTCGCTGCGTGTCAAGATACCGCAGGAACTGACTCAGATCGCATATGTACGACGAGCGCGTGTTCTCGGCAACGTGTTTCTCGCGATCGAGATACTCCGCAAAGCGGCTACTTAGTATCGCGTCCATGTTGTTGTCTCCCCATAATTGTGATGTAATAACCGAAGCGCCGACTAAGATCGGGCAGTGCGGTTAATGTGGTTCGTTAGAGTGAGTTGCTGAGGATCGCCGCCACCGTCAGTGCGATCGCACAGATGAGGAGGTTGATCCAGTAGCGTGAACCGTATAGTCTCTCGTTGACTGTAGCCCGAATTGCGAGCTTGAACAGTGTAAGCGATGAATGCAGGGCTTGCACCGACAGCACGAAGAGCACCGTTACGGAGATGAGAGTCGGGATGGCTCGAAGCCTTAGAAACTGCCATCGATCCGAGAACCGGGTCATCGTTGAGAACATGACCGAGAGTGAGAACGAGAGCGCGAATCCCTTTAGTCCAACCAGCAACGGAACCAGAACTCCTCCCAGCAGGGAAGTCCCAAGCAGTACCGCCGCGATGGGGTAGACCATAATCGAAAGCATAGACAGTCCCGAATCAGCTGAGACCGCGCCATTAGGAGAACCGGCGTTGAAGGTGTTACCGGAGATCGCACCGACAACTACGCCGAAGACGAAGCTTACGGCAAATACCGCTAATGAGCGACGAAGAAACCGCTTGTCCATATGAGCACATCCGATCATCGTAAGATTGGACGATAGTGGGCGAGGGATCTACCGTCAGACTTGCACGTTTGCAATCATGCGTCCGCACGAGTCATTACTATGCCGGATTCTTCGGGAATAGTACAAGCAAGGTTGCGTTCGGATGCGATTACGAAAACTCGTAAAATGCCGTTTTACGATAAACCGTAATCTACGGCGTTACGTAAGCGCAACGATTACGACTTCTGCAACCGAGTCCCAGTATACACTATTATCGTACACATTGCAAGGGTTTTATAGCTATGTTCTGGGCATAATTTCATTTTTGTTAAAATCGACGAATAAAACAGGCGATTTGATCCATAAATCGCCATAACATGCACACCATTAGTTACATACTGTAACCTTTATGGTTACAGTATGTAACTAATGGTAACCGCAAGGAGTTACAGACGCGCAACCTTTTGTAACCATGCGCGATGATGGCTTGAGCAAATTGGCTCTCGCAGGAGCATTCAATAAGCCGCTATCGCTTGTGCAGCACCGCCTTCTTTGGCGTGCTGAGCCGCATTCCTCCGATTGCGCCTCCGCCAATGTTGGACAGCAACAGTTGCGGCGTTATCCCTCCTGCCGTGGCGTTACCGGAGATTGCTCGGCCGATTGCAAACAGTAACAGAAATACGGCCAGTGAGGTTACAACGGCGTAAACGAGCTTGCGAGAGGCTGAACGCTTGGCGGCGTACCTCGAGCCTACTACGCTTCCGACGCAAGAGACGGCGATGACCTCCGCCCGGATCAGACTCTCCGGCAGACTGCCGTTTACCGTAAACAGCGCGAGCAGCGCGAATAGCGAGAGCATAGTTCCGATACTTATGAGTATTCCGACGGCAACGATCATCGGCGTGCGGTTGAGAACCGCAGACATCGGGCTTCGCGGTCTCCTGGCGACTGATTTGTGCATATTGACGAACCTCCGTTTGATGTGGTGTGCGCGATCTGTAAACTTGACTATACCGCTATACTATTCGACCTCGTCCGGCGAGTATTACAAAAATATCCGTGAGAGAATGTCGAAAAAATGATTTTTACGCTTGACAAACTTGCAGAAGTGTTGTATACTTGTCTGAAACGTGCGCCGCAGGTAACGCTGCGGCAAGTCAGCAGTATGAAAGAGAGTGATACCTTTGAGACATCCACCACTTGAGGGTCAGATCCGTATCCCATCCGGTTGCGCTATCTCCGGAGTCTTCCACAAGGACGGCAAGACAGAGTCCGGGCGGCGTATTATTGACTCGATCGCGCTCATGCATGACCGATCAAACGGACTCGGCGGAGGCTTCGCCGGATACGGCATCTATCCCGAATATAAAGAGCTCTACGCCCTGCATATCTTCTACCTTGACCAGAACGTCAAGCAGGACTGCGAAGAGTTCATCCGTGAACACTTCGATCTCGCAAACGCAGGTGAGATCAAGACCCGTAATATCGCCGAGATCAGGGACGCGCCGAAGATTTGGCGTTACTTCATCTTCCCGCACGCGTATAAACTTGACTCGTCAGAACTTGATGAGCGCGAGTATGTCGCGGAATGTGTGTTCGCGATAAACCGTCGGTTCGAGGGCAAGGCGGCAGTGTTCAGCTCAGGCAAGAACATGGGCGTGTTTAAGGCAAACGCGTTCCCGGAGGACGTCGGCCGCTTCTACATGCTGGAGGACTACAGCGGCTATGCGTGGACTGCGCACGGGCGTTATCCGACGAATACTCCCGGATGGTGGGGAGGCGCGCACCCGTTCAGTCTGCTGGATTACTCCGTCGTGCATAACGGCGAGATCTCAAGCTATGACGCCAACCGCCGAAACGTCGAGATGTTTGGATACGATTGCAAGCTTCGCACGGATACGGAGGTCATAACGTACATTTTCGATTACCTGACGCGCCGCGAGGGGCTGACGTTCGAGGAAGCCTCTGCGGTTGTTGCGGCTCCGTTCTGGTCGACGATCGAGCTTATGCCTGACGATGAGAAGGAATTCTACACATACCTTAGAAAGCGTTACCACGCGTTGCTCATCAACGGTCCATTCTCGATTATACTTGGGTTCACCGGCGGTATGTTGGTACTGGGCGACCGCTTGAAGTTACGCTCGATGGTTGTTGCGGAGCACGGTGATACGTTTTATGCGGCATCGGAGGAGAGCGCGATTCGACTGATTCAACCTGAGCTTGACCGGACATGGGCTCCCGACGCCGGTGAAGCGATTATCGTTAAGTTATATAAGGAGGGGGAGTAAGTGGAAAACGGTAAAATATACCTATCCCCGGAATACGAGGTCGTTCGCAGCGATGAGAAGTGCATACGCTGCCGAGTATGCGAGCGGCAGTGCGCCGACGATGTGCACTACTATGATGCCGACGCCGATCGGATGTGCGCGCTTGACGAGAACTGCGTCAATTGCCACCGTTGCGTAAGTGTCTGTCCGACACATGCGCTTAAGATAAAGGTTAGCGAGAACCGCTTCCGCGAGAACGACAACTGGAGCGATACGAAGGTGCGAGAAGTCTACCTTCAGGCGAACTCCGGCGGCGTTATGCTTGGCGCGATGGGTACTCCTCTGAAGTACCCGACATACTGGGACAAGATACTGATCAACGCGTCACAGGTTACGAATCCGTCGATCGATCCGCTTCGTGAGCCGATGGAGACCAGGACGTTTCTTGGTAAGAAAAACCAGAAGACTGTTCGAGATGCGGACGGCAGGCTTGTGACGAAGTTCACGTCGCCGCAGATCGAGCTTGACGCTCCGATTATGTTCAGTGCGATGAGCTACGGGTCGATTAGCTATAACGCTCACGCCAGTTTGGCAAGAGCTGCCACGGAGCTTGGAATCTGCTACAACACCGGAGAGGGCGGGCTGCACGAGGATTTCTATCCGTACGGAGCGAATACGATCGTGCAAGTCGCGTCGGGACGGTTTGGAGTGCACGCCGACTACTTGATGGCGGGCGCGGGCATCGAGATTAAGATGGGGCAGGGAGCGAAGCCGGGAATCGGCGGACACTTGCCGGGGCGTAAAGTCGGGCCGGACGTCTCCAGGACGCGAATGATCCCGGAAGGCTCCGACGCGATCAGTCCTGCGCCTCATCACGATATCTACTCGATTGAGGATCTGCGTCAGCTCGTGTACTCGCTTAAGGAAGCGACCGCGTACCGTAAGCCTGTGATCGTGAAGATCAGCGCGGTGCACAACGTCGCGGCGATTGCCAGCGGAATCGCGAGGTCAGGCGCGGATATAATCGCGATTGACGGATTCAAAGGCGGCACGGGAGCCGCGCCCAGCCGTATTCGCGACAATGTCGGCATCCCGATCGAACTCGCGCTTGGCGCGGTTGACAGCAGACTTCGCGAGGAGGGGATTCGCGACGAAGTCAGCGTAGTTGTCGGCGGGTCGATTCACTCCAGCACTGATGTAGTGAAAGCGATAGCGTTAGGCGCGGATGCCGTGTATATAGGTACAGCCGCATTGCTCGCACTGGGGTGCCATCTTTGCCGAAGCTGCCATAAGAACAACTGCAATTGGGGAATCGCGACTCAAAACCCAACGCTCGTCAAGCGGCTGAACCCGGACTATGGTGCGCGGAGGCTGGTAAACTTGGTCAGCGCGTGGAAGCACGAGATTATGGAAGTTATGGGCGGCATGGGGATCAACTCGATTGAGGCGCTACGCGGGAATCGGCTAATGCTTCGCGGAGTTGACTTGAATGAGAAAGAGCTTGAGATACTGGGCATCAAGTACGCGGGGGAGAGCATATGAAGAGAGTATTTGTTAACGAAGAGTGGTGCCTCGGATGCCGGTTGTGCGAGTACTGGTGCGCGAACGCTAACCTTGGCGGGAAGACCGCGAGCGACATGGTGCGGAATCTCAAGGGGCGTAAGATCAATGCGCGAATCCGCGTTGAGGATGGTGCGAACGACGGTAAGATCAACTTTGCGGTGCAGTGCCGTCACTGCTATGACCCTATGTGCGTCAAGTCATGCATCAGCGGAGCTTTGAGCATCTCTGACGGCGTTATCAATGTGGACACAGAGAAGTGCGTCGGATGTTTTACCTGCGTGCTGACTTGTCCGTACGGGTGCGTAATGCCGTCGGACGATGGGCACGTCGTACAGAAATGTGAGCTTTGCCTGTCGAACGCCGTCGGTTCGCCCGCGTGCGTCGAGCATTGCCCGAACCACGCGATAGTGTATGAGGAAAGGGGAGTGCTGTAATGCCGAAGAAACTGGTGATAATCGGCAACTCTGCCGCCGCTGTCGGCGCGATTGAAGCGGTGCGGGCGATCGACCGCGATTGGGAGATCGTCGTGATCTCCGATGAGCCGTATCATACGTACTCGAGACCGCTGATTAGCTATCTGCTATTCGGTAAGACTGATGAGCAGCGGATGAAGTTTCGTCCCGACGACTTCTATGATCGTAACGGAGTTGCGACGATGCTCGGAGTCAAGGTTACCGCGATTGACGCGAAATCGAAGACGGTCAAGTGGAACAAGGACGGAGTGGAGGGCGAGCTTGGATATGACAAGCTGCTCGTCGCGACCGGGAGTACTCCGTTCGTTCCGCCGATGAACGGTCTTGAGACAGTCGAGCGCAAGACGACGTTCATGTCGCTCGACGACGCGAAGTATCTGGAGTCGAACGTTACTGCGGATACTCGAGTCTTCATCGTCGGCGCGGGTCTGATCGGCTTGAAGTGCGCGGAGGGTTTGAGCAAGCTTACGAGCCATATCACGGTGTGCGATCTTGCGCCGCAGATCTTGCCGAGTATCCTCGAGCCGGATCCGGCGGCACTTATGCAAAGCTGGATCGAGTCGAACGGCGTCGAATTTTGCCTTGGCGACACCGCAGATAGATTTGAGGGCAATAGGGCTACGCTTAAGAGCGGCAAGGTTGTCGAGTTCGATGTGCTGGTACTCGCGGTTGGAGTACGCCCGAATACCGCGCTGGTTAAGGACGCGGGCGGCGAGGTGAATCGCGGGATCGTTACCGACGAGTACTGCCGCACGAGTCTTGCGGACGTTTACGCCGCCGGGGATTGCTCCGAAAGTCTGAACATCTGCACGGATCAGCGTCAGGTGCTTGCGTTGCTGCCGAATGCGTATGCGCAGGGTTACGCGGTCGGCCGGCATGTTGCGGGACTTGACGATAAGCCGTACGACGACGCGATTGCGATGAATGCGATCGGGTTCTGGGGCAAGCATATCTTAAGCGCGGGTGCGTACGTCGGCGAACGCTATGAAGTTGTCGGCGAGGGCAACTATCGCCTGATTTGCCGCGACGGGAATCGGCTGATGGGCTTCATCTTGATCGGTGACGTCGATGGTGCGGGAATCTATACGACGATGATCCGGGAGCGGACTCCGCTTGACGGAGTTG
>JAITGH010000001.1 GCA_031280855.1 Oscillospiraceae bacterium
GAACTTGACGAGCTCGGGAATGAACACCTTCGGGCTCGAGCAACCCTCGACCGCGCCGGCGATGGTTACGCTCGGGTTCATGATTTGAGGCTCCAGTTTGATCGGGACTTCAGTCTCCCCGGTAACGCTGACGAGGATTGCGGTACCCTCTTTCGCCATCGAGTTGAGCATCGTAACCACGAGATCAGGCGTACCCGCGCACTCGAGTGCGAAGTTGACGCCTTTGCCGCCGGTGATTTCCTTAATCTTCGCGGCTACGTCGCCGTCGCGGCCGTTAAGCGTATGCGTCGCGCCGAACTCGAGCGCGAGTTCCTTACCGCGCCGACCGTGCACCGCGATAATCGTGGAGCACCCCGCAATCTTCGCCGCCATAATCCCCGCCAGTCCGACGGCTCCCATTCCAAACACGGCAATCGAGCTCCCGGCGCGAGGTTTCATGCGATTAAGTACCGCTCCGGCTCCCGTCTGAATCCCGCACCCGAGCGAGCACAAACCCTTAAGCTCGTCAACGGTAACATCGACCTTAATCGCGTTCTTCTGATCCGCAATCGCGTAGGTCGCGAAGGAGCCTTGCCCGAACATAATGCCGACTTCCTTGCCGTCCTCCGTTGTTATGCGCTTCGTACCATCGGCATAGTTGCCGCCGAAGAATAGCTGAAAGTTGTCCTCACACGCATACGGGTGGCTCTCAAGGCAACTGTCGCAGACTCCGCAACTTGGGAACGTCAGGATTACGCGGTCGCCGGGCGCGAGGTCTTTCACTCCGGCGCCGATTTTCTCGACGACTCCAACGCCCTCGTGTCCTGCGAGCATCGGGAACGTTACCGGAAGAAACTGCTCGATCACGGCGGTGTCGGTGTGGCAAATGCCGCTTGCGACCATCTTCACGAGTACTTCGCCGGTCTTCGGCTCCGAAATCTCAACGGTCTCCATTGAGAACTTGCCCTTTTCACGGGTAATCGCGGCTTGCATTTTCATAGTTTGAGGTTCTCCTTAATATGGTAAATTTGTTGTTAACAGGTCAGATTGCGTAGCAGTTAAGCGTTGCGAGCATACCTATAGGTTAACTATTCGATAACCGGTCGAGTTGATGTAAGTAGTTGCGCCGAATAGCTCGCACGCCTCGCGGTTCACGGGTGAGCCGCTAAGGTGGCGATGCCCGAACAGATGATATTTCGGCATGTGCGTAACGTCGAATGACGCGAAGCACTCGAACCCCTTGTGGAAGTCGTCGCAGTCTCCGGCCGCCTCCGAGCCGTAGCCATACGGGGGCGCGTGAGTTATGAACACATCGATGCCGTTAGAGCGTTTTATCGCGCTTTCAAGCTTGCGAATACGCTTCGACATCTTTTCCTCGGTGAACTGAAGTCCGTTCGGGGATTGCCCCTTACACCCTCCAAGCCCGCCGATACGGAGACCGCGGTACTCCACAATACGATCTTCAACGCACACGCAACCCTCCGGAGGCTTTATGCGATACCTCGCGTCATGGTTGCCGTGGATGTAGAATAGCGGCGCGGGAATCATCGTTACAAGGAACGACAGATACGACGCCTTAAGATCGCCGCATGACGCGATCAGGTCAACGCCCCGGAATACCTCCGGATCGAAGTGTTCCCATATGTAAGCACTTTCCAGGTCAGAAACGGCAAGCAGTTTCACAGTTCCGGTTCTCCAATCGATATCGCGTTCCATATGCGGCAATTATAGCACACTTCGCCGGGAAAATCAACAGTTATTTGTCGCAACGCCATACTAGCGACCGGTAACGGCTACGGCGGCGCTTATGATTGCGGATGAGGTCAGACCGTAGATCTCTTGCAGCTCATTCTGCTTTCCAACTTGACCGAAGCGGTCGTCAACGCCGACGAACTCGATCGGAACGGGACGAGTACGTGCGGCGGCCTCTGCAATAGCGGCGCCCAGCCCCCCGTAGACGTTGTGATTCTCCGCGACGACGAATCTGCCGGTTTCGGACGCGCACCGCTCCACGAGTTCTGCGTCGATCGGCTTCCACGTGAACATATCGACGACTCGGGCGTCGACGCCTTCGGTCGATAGCGCATCCGCCGCAAGCATCGCCTCCGCAACCATAATGCCGCTCGCAAAGATCGTCAGATCGCCTCCGGCGCGGATAACGTTACCTTTGCCGATGTTGAACTTATCGTCGGCAGAGTAGATCGCCGGCATGTCCTTGCGCGTTACGCGGAGGTAGTATATTCCATAGTGCTCGTCGCTGCTGAGCTGTGTGACGAGGTTCGCGAGCGCGATCGGGTCGGCGGGCTCAAGCAGCGTTATCTCGGGGATCGAGCGCAGTACCGCCATATCTTCAAACGGCATATGCGTGCCGCCGTTGTACGCGGCGGTCACGCCGGGGTCAGAGCCGATTACTCGCACGTTCAAATGCGCGTACGCTTGCGAGACGAAGATCTGATCGCACACACGGCGCGTCGCAAACGGTCCGAACGAGTGCGCGAACGGGATCTTCCCGGTAAGGCTCAGCCCTGCGGCAACGCCCATCATGTTGGCCTCTGCGATGCCGCAGTTGATCGAGCGGTTCGGGAACTTCTTGAAAAACGGCTTCAAGCCCGAAGACGAGACCAGATCCGCATCAAGCGCGACGATGCGAGAGTCGCGCTCCGCGCACTCGATTAGGGTATTGCACAGTGCGTCGCGCATTAGCGTCGGCGCGTTGACTTTCGTGAAGCTCATTACTTAAGTACCTCCCGGATCGCAAGTTCAATCTGCTCTGCGGTAAACGTCATATGGTGATTGCCGGGAGCGGCGGCCTCCGCGAAGTTTGCGCCTTTGCCCTTGACCGTGTCGAGTATAATCGCGGACGGACGCGAATCCGACTTCGCTTTAGTGATAGCGGCGTCGATTGCTCCAACGTCGTGACCGTTGCACTCGAGCACGTGCCAGCCGAAGGACTCGAGCGCGCCCGTCGCGTTCCCGATGCTCATAACGTCGTTAGTCCAGCCGTCAAGCTGTACCTTGTTGTTATCGACAAGCAATGTAAGGTTCTTAAGTTTGAACTGCGCGGCGAACATGACGGCTTCCCAGTTCTGCCCCTCGTTAAGCTCGCCGTCGCCGACGATGCAAAACGTGCGGGAGTCGCGTCCGTCCATGCGATCGCCCAATGCGATTCCGCACGCAACGCTCAACCCTTGCCCAAGCGACCCTGCGGTCATATCTACGCCCGGAGTCTTCGTGCGGTCGACGTGACTTGGAAGCCGTCCGCCCGCTTTGTTCAGCTCGGTGAGCATATCAGCGGGGAAGAACCCCTTAAGCGACAGCGCGGCGTACAGCGACGGACCCGAGTGCCCTTTCGATAGCACAAGCTTGTCGCGATCCTGCCAATGCGGATTCCCGGCGTCGTACCGCATGTGCTTGCCGTATAGTACCGCGAGCGTCTCGACGATGCTCATCGCGCCGCCGATATGCCCGAATCCGGGGACTGCCAGTTCGCGCAGCGTCGTTACTCTTATCTCTCGCGCAAACGCGGTTAGTTGTTCTGTGTTCATTTATACTCCTTACTCCTAATCCCTGACTACCTCTATTATACCACAAATCCGCCGAAAAGTCAAGCATTATTTAGCGGATCCGACATAAAACTCTGAACTTCGTTACTTGAAGCTTAGAAGGCGGCAGCGAATCATGCCGTTGTACAGCTTGCGGTTCTTGGCGGCTTTCTCGCCGAAGCGTGACTCGAAATCCTCGCCGGGCGTGATCACGTATAGCTCATTGCCGTTAAGCGGGCGGAGCGCCGCGCCCATCTCACGGAAGAGATTCGCGACATACGCGTCGTCGTTCAGCCGCACGGCATACGGCGGATTCGTGATGACCTTACAGCGCGGAGCAGGGTAGCGGAAATCGCGCAGCTGCGCGGCTTGAGCGGTGACGCTGGACTCGACGCCCGCCTTACGCGCATTCGCGAGGGTAAGCCGGACGAGGTTCGAGTCCGCATCGCTGCCGACGGCGCGGAATTCCGCGTCGCGGTGCTCACGAGATCGCAGCTCCGCCCGTGCGTCCGCCCATATCGCGCTTGGCACGAATCCCCAGCGTTCGGCGGAGAAGCTGCGATTCACGCACGGCGCGATGTTCAGAGCCTTAAGCGCAGCCTCAATAAGGATCGTACCGCTGCCGCACAGCGGATCGACAACCGTATCGCCGGAGCGTACCATCGCAAGGTCGCAGATTCCGGCGGCGAGAGTCTCGCTAATTGGGGCGCCGCCGCTTTCAGCGCGGTATCCGCGTTTATGCAAGCCCTCGCCGCTCGAGTCGAGAAACAGCGTCATGCGGTCGCGAATCAGGAAGAATCGCACGTCATAGCGTGCCCCGGTCTCGGGCGCGGAGCCGTAGCGCGCTATCGTCGCCTCCGCGAGCGCTCGCTTGACCGTTCGCTGAAGCGCGGGGATGCTGGAGAGTTTGGACTTAACGCTTTGCCCCTTGACAACGGGGAACGCGGCGGTACTCTCCCAATAGTCTCCGACCGGAATGCTCTTCACGGACTCGAAGACCGCGTCAAAGTCGGGTGCGTCGAACTCCGCGATTATGACGCCGACGCGCTCCGCGACAGAGCACGACATATTCGCCTTTGCGAGTACGCGCCCATCGCCGGAGAACGCGACTCGCCCGTCGCTTGCAGTGACATCGTACGCGCCGATGCGGCGAAGCTCGAAGCCAAGCGTCTTCTCAAGCCCGAAATGGCAGGGTGCGGTCATTCT
>JAITGH010000045.1 GCA_031280855.1 Oscillospiraceae bacterium
CATCTACGAGATCGAGGGAGCGCGTAAATGCGCGATCGAGCTTGGCACGTTCTCCAAGATGGCAGGGTTCACCGGTATGCGTTGCGGGTGGATCGTGATTCCGTCGGAGCTGACCCGCAACGGCGTGAATATCTCGAAGCTGTGGAATCGCCGTCAAGGCTCGATGTACAACGGCGTATCGTACATTGTACAGCGCGGCGCGGAGGCGGCTCTAAGTCCGGAGGGACTCGCGGAGAACCGCGCTAACATCGCGTATTACATGGCAAATGCGAAGACGATCACCGCCGCGCTGGACTCCGCCGGAATCCCCTATACGGGCGGCGCGAATTCTCCGTACGTGTGGCTAAAGTGCGGACGTCCGTCGTGGGAGTTCTTCGACTACCTTTTGAACGAGAAGCAGGTCGTGGGAACACCCGGCGCGGGCTTCGGCAAGAACGGTGAGGGCTGGTTCCGCCTGACGGCGTTCGGCTCTCACGAGAATACTGTCAAAGCCGCCGAGCGAATCGCCAACGCATAGATTGGTCGGCGTTGTACTCAGCCATACAGGAATAGGTGATTTATGTCTACAAAGTACATTTTCATAACCGGAGGCGTAGTCTCCGGACTCGGCAAAGGAATCACGGGCGCGTCACTTGGTCGTCTGCTCAAACAGCGCGGGTTGAAGGTGCGTATGCAGAAGTTCGACCTTTACCTGAACGTCGACCCGGGCACTATGTCGCCATATCAGCACGGCGAGGTCTTCGTCACGGAAGACGGCACAGAGACAGACCTCGACCTCGGGCATTACGAACGCTTCATCGACGAGAATCTCGACGTGACCTCGAACGTCACCGCCGGTAAGGTCTACTGGAGCGTCATCACAAAAGAGCGCAAGGGCGGCTATCTCGGCGAGACGATCCAAGTTATCCCGCATATCACGAATGAGATCATGTCGTTCATCTTCAAAGCGTCGGATGGCGCGGACATCGTCATCACGGAGATCGGCGGCACCGTCGGCGATATTGAGGGACGGCCGTTCTTGGAGGCGATTCGCCAAGTGCGGGCGCTTGTCGAGCGCGGCGACGTGCTGTATATCCACGTCTCGCTGCTGCCGTTCGTCATCGGTTCCGACGAAGTTAAGACGAAGCCGACTCAGCACTCCGTCAAGGAACTGCTTAGCGTCGGAATCCAGCCCGACGTAATCGTATGCCGAGCCGATCGCCCGATCACGCCGGAGATCCGCGAGAAGCTCGCGCTGTTCTGTAACATCGCGCAAGAATGCGTCATCTATAACCCTACGGTCGATCTGCTGTACGAGATACCGCTGGTGTTGCAAGCCGAAGGCCTTGACAGCGTCGTGTGCCGCACGCTGGGAATCGACGCGCCTCCCGCCGATATGACCGAGTGGAGCGCGATGGTCGATCGTGCGAAGCGCGCCTCCCGCAATGTTACTATCGCGATCTGCGGCAAGTACGTTGAATTGCACGACGCGTACCTCAGCGTCGTGGAGGCGTTGCGGCACGCGGGCATAGAGAATGGCGCGAACGTCGCCATCAAGTGGGTCGACTCCGATAACGTCACGGAAGAGAACGCGGCTGAACTGCTGTCCGGATGCGACGGTATCCTCGTACCCGGCGGATTCGGGGAACGCGGGATAACCGGCATGATCGTCGGCGCAAAGTATGCGCGTGAGCGAGACATCCCGTATTTCGGGATCTGTCTGGGACTGCAAGTCGCGGCAATCGAGTTCGCACGTAACGTGTGCCAACTGTATGACGCGGACAGCCGCGAGTTCGCCCCCGACGGCTTGCAGAACGTCATCGACCTCATGGAGGAGCAGCGCAAAGTTCAGGATCTCGGCGGTACTATGCGGCTCGGGCATTACCCTTGCACGCTTCAAGAGGGTACGAGGTCGAGAGCCGCATACGGCGCGGAGCAAATCTCGGAGCGTCACCGCCACCGCTACGAGCTGAACAACAGCTTCCGCGAGATCCTGCAAGCGCACGGGCTGAAGTTCGCGGGGCTCTCGCCGGATTCCGAGCTTGTGGAGATCGTGGAGCTTCCGGACAAGCGTTGGTTCGTCGGCGTGCAGTTCCACCCGGAGCTTAAGTCGCGCCCGAATCGCGCTCACCCGTTGTTCCGCGACTTCGTCGCCGCCGCGCTTGACTATAAAGAATCGCGATGAAACGAGCAGCAGCGGCGCTTGCGGCGATCGCACTTGCGGCGATCGCACTCGCGGCGTGCTCCGCACCCACGGAGCACTACACCGCCGAGTACTACGACGTATTCGACACGTATACCGTTATCGTGAGTTACGGCTCACCCGTCCCGCCGGAACTGCACGATGAGCTGCTGCGATTGCACAAGCTGTTCGATTCGTTCAACGCATATCCGGATCTCGTGAACGTCAAGTCGATTAACGCCGCCGGAGGGCGCGAGTTACCCGCGCCTGCGGAGCTGCTTGAGCTGTTGAGCCTGAACGTCAGCTTCGACCAAAAATCCGGCGGTACGACTAACGTCGCGCTCGGCTCCGTAACCGCATTGTGGAAGTCCGCGCAGGAGACTCGTACCTTGCCCGACGAATCGACGCTTCGCAACGCTCTGACCCATACGGATAGCGGCGGCATCTACATCGACCGCAGCCGTTGGACTGAGCGTGAGATCCTCGAGTCGCCGATCGCGCTGACTGATCCTGCGGCGTCGCTGGACTTCGGCGCGAGCGCGAAGGGCTACGCGGTTAACGCGGCCGGGAAGCTTGCGGATTCGCTGGGGTTCGTCGGTACGATCACCGTCGGAGGCTGCGTGTGGACGTCAAAGCGTATGCCGGAGGGCAAGTCAGTATGGACGATCGCGATTCAAGACCCGGACGGCGGGATCTATCAGACGATCGAACTCCTGCCCGGTCAATCTGCGGAGACCTCCGGCGATTACGAGCGTTACTTCGAGCTTGACGGAGTCCGCTATCATCACATCATCAACCCGCGCACGGGCTACCCCTCGCGTCAAACCGATGCGAGCGGCAAGGCGTTACGCTCCGTCACCGTCGTGTGCGAGGATACGGTAAGCGCGGATCTGCTTGCGACCGCGATGTTCGTCGAGCGCGAGGACGCTCTCCTTGCGGAGTATGGTGCGCACGCGTATTGGATCTACGGGTAATGTCATAAATTTGTGTATTACTTTGTCTGCCTCCCTTGCTGCTTTTCGTGCCTCACTTATGCAACGGTGAAGCAGTGAAAAACATACAGCTGCGGTCGTTATCCTCGTACTACAACAGATTTATGATATTACCGATCTACGAACGTTGAGGTACGGCTATGCTCAAACGAATCGGGCTGACACGGGGCGACGCGCTGGCGATACTCGCGCTGCTGATCGTCGCGGCGATCGGGTATGCGATGACGATCGCGACCGCTCGCCACGCGTCCGACTCGGGACGGCTGTACGCCGTAGTGCGGGTTGACGGCGAGTTCTACGCGGCGCTTCCGCTTAACGAGGACTCCGCGCTTGACGTCAACGGTCACAACGTATTGCGCGTCAGCGGCGGAGCGGTATTCATGGAGTCCGCCGATTGCCCGGACAAGCTATGCGTACGGCGCGGGCGCGTCAGCTCCGACGGTCAGCGAATCGTGTGCCTGCCGAACCGCGTCTCCATCAGCGTCGAGACGCAAACTCGCTTACCCGGCGTGAGCGAACGCGCTTTCGATGGAGCGTCAGCGAAGTAAACCCTGCATAAACCCGTCAAGCCCGGGGTTCTGGATATCTCCTGCGATCAACGCTCCTCCGCATACAATGACGTCCGCGACAACATCGGGATCTCCCGTCGGATAGTTCAGCACTCGGTATGTATAGCGCGTCGCCTGCCGTCCGCTGTAATTCGCGAGATTCAGCCCTTGCTTCGCTTGGAGAGCGGCGTAATCCGCATACTGTCCGCTGAACTCCGTCGGGATCACGATGTCCAGACTTTCAAGCGGTACTTCGTCAACGCTCCAACCGAGCGACGCGAGGTACTTCACGATGTCGCCGTTCGTCCTCAGCGAGTTCGGCGCGGTCTTCAGCGTATCGTTCGCGTTCACCGTGCCCGTCCCGACGTTCTTAAGATGCGCGACCACTATCACCAATACGCATATGACGACCGCGAGTCCGACCAGCGACGCGACTGCTTTCCGTTTGTCCAGTTTTGCGGTAAAGATGAACATACTCTTCCCCTCCGATTGGTTGATGTTATGTTCAAGTATATGACCGCCTCGTCCACGATAGAACGCCGTTACGTCGTGCGCTGCTTCATGATCCGGCTAAGCCGATGCGCAAGCCCGGACTTGCTTACGCCGCCAAGTTGAGCAAGCTCCGCGAGGCTCGCCTCCGGATACTTCAACCTCAGTTCGGCGGTGCGCCGCAAGATCGGCGTAAGCTCATCGCCTGAACCGTCCGCGTATATCCGGCGGATCGCCGCGATCTGATCAACGGACGCGTTCGCGATCCGACCCGCGTTGGCAGAGTCGCAGTTGACGCGGCGGCTAACTCCGCTGCGAAGCTCTTTCTCCAGCTTCGCGTTCATTATCGCCATCGCAGACAGAGGCGCACCCATAAACGTCAGCATATCTTCTATCTCGCCGCTGCGCTTCAAGTAGAGCATACAGTTCCCGCCGCGCCGCGAGCTCTTCGGGTTTATCTCAAACTCACGCAGCAGCGATTGCATCTCGCGATCAACGTAGTAGTGCGCAGTGGTAAGCTCGAGGTGATACCGTTTCACGGGGTCAGCGATGGAGCCGCCGGTTAGGAACGCTCCGCGCACGAACGCGTTGCGGCACTCCTCACACTCAATCACCGATAGATTGATGTGCAAAGCGGGGTCGCGCTCAGGCTCCAGCCCGAACGTGCCGTACAGCGTCGCAATCGCGGAGTCCGAGGTAATCGACAGCGCGACTTTACCGGCCTTGCCGTACGCAGTGCGAGAGTCGAACTCCAGTCCGAACGCCGACCTTACAAGCTCGACAGCGGCAGTCGTGAACGCGGTGCTTTCCGTGACGATTCTCACAAGCTCCGGGCTAAGCCGATTCCCGTACAAGAACATACCGTACGCGGCGGCTCGAGCGCAGCATCCGGAGTCCTGCCCCAACCTCCGGCATAGCTCAATCTTTACATCAGATGAAAAACTCATGGCAACAGTATACATCATCCTTTAGAAAAACGCAAGCGTTTTTACATGGAGGCCGCATGAGCGATTCCGCCGACCGCGCAGTCTCAAGGTACATCGAGAACTACTCAAAGTGCCGCAAACTGGAAGCCGAGATTTACGGCTTCTCCAACCCGCGCAGACTCAATCGAGCCGCCATTCGCAACGGACGCAGATTCGTACTGTCCGAACTGTACGAGCTTAACCTCGACACAACCGAGATTCGCACATGTTTCCGCGCTTGCCGCGCCAACGAACCTGACGCGCCCGAGTTTCGACGCTTCAACGGAGTCTTCGCGTTCACGCAGTCGCTGCTCGCACTCGTCAGCGACTGCGTCAACAACCGCAGCGCCGCGCTGCTTAGCTATAGCAAGAGTCTCGCCGTCGCGCTGCTCCGATACTCGCGTGCAACGGAGCTGAAGCTTGCAACGCTAACGCTCAACTCCGTAGCCGCGGAAGTCAACCTCAAGCGCGTCGAGCTCCCGCTTCGAGAACTGACCTCACGCGTTAAACTCAGCGCGTACGAGCTTGAGACCTTCGCCGTACGCAGTGCCGCGATCGCGATTTGCGAGTGCGGTCGGCGCGAGCTAAGCCGCTGTTTCTCCGACTGGAACATTGCGCAGCTCCGCACGAACGTTAGCTATCGCAAAGACCAAGAGGTGCTTACCAACTCGAGTTGCGAGTCACGCATCCGCATAACGGCGGAACTTCGTGAGCGGTTCGCCGCCGCGCTGAACGGCTCGAAGCACTCGCTCGGGGTCGCGGAACTCGATGCTTACCTCGCCGTGCCCTCAAACCTGGAGTTCGAGCGTCGGTGCCGGAGCAGCCTGTAGGTTTCGCTGCTTCACACTACCACGAAATTAAGGAGCCTTAAGGGTTCCTTAGTTTCCCGCTATGAATGGTATGTATAAGTTTTTGTCAAACTTTTTTCATAAAGTTTGCGTTCCAAACCCCCGTCGTCTCAATACATTGTCAAGCCGCATCCCCCACGGCTTCAAGTTTTGCAATTTGGAGGTTGACAAACTCACGGTTTTGTGTTACAATTATGGTAACGGATTCCCCAAAGTGAGCGCGAATCTGCGGGGACTGATATAACACGTACGTCGTACGTTTACGGAGGAGTAGCAATGAGCAAAAAGTATATCTACCTTTTCAGCGAGGGCAACGGGAGTATGCGTGAGCTGCTTGGCGGCAAGGGCGCGAACTTGGCGGAGATGACCAGCCTCGGAATGCCTGTGCCGCAGGGCTTCACGATCACTACGGAGGCGTGTACGAAGTACTGGGACGACGGCGAAGTCGTCGCGCCGGAGATCGAGGCCGAGATCTATCGCAACATCGCGGAGCTGGAGTCCATCACCGGCAAGAAGTTCGGTGACGCCGCGAACCCGTTGCTCGTCTCCGTTCGGTCAGGCGCGAGGGCTTCCATGCCCGGTATGATGGACACTATCCTCAACCTCGGCATCAACGTCGAGGTCACCGAAAGCATCGCGAAGCAGTCCGGCAATCCGCGCTGGGCGTGGGACAGCTATCGCAGGTTCATCCAGATGTACTCCGACGTCGTTTGCGAGGTCAGCAAGAAGCTGTTCGAATCGAAGATTGACGACCTGAAATCCCGGCGCGGCGTGACTCAAGACACCGACCTCACCGCCGACGACCTCAAAGAGCTGGCGGACGAGTTCAAGGCCGCGTTCAAGGCGAACCAAGGCACGGACTTCCCTACCGACGCGAAGGCTCAGCTGCTCGGCGCGATTAAAGCGGTGTTCCGAAGCTGGAATAACGAACGCGCCATCATCTACCGCCGTGAGAACGACATCCCGGGAAGCTGGGGTACCGCCGTCAACGTACAGTCGATGGTCTTCGGTAACATGGGCGACGACAGCGGCACGGGTGTCGCATTCACTCGCGATCCTTCTACCGGTGAGAAGAAGCTGTACGGCGAGTTCCTCATGAACGCTCAAGGCGAGGACGTAGTCGCGGGGATTCGCACGCCTCAAACAATCGACCAACTCGCGAAGGTCAT
>JAITGH010000151.1 GCA_031280855.1 Oscillospiraceae bacterium
AGGATTGGGCAAATATGAAGCGCGGTTTGATTGATATTATTCCAACATGCCGCGATGTTTCAAGTGCTGTCTACCGATACTTTTGTGTTGATACTTATTAAGTTAAATCACTATATACCACGTTAACATTTTCTCCACCTCAGCGTGTGAAAAAAGTGCTTGACAAACGGGAAAAAGTGTGGTATAATAGATGAGTTGTGACGCAGGAGTCCTTTGTAGGCTCCGCAGGAGCTCACAAAGGACTCCTGCGTCACGGTACAGGAAATCGGGACGATCCGCTGACCGTACGATCGGTTATTGAACGTCTTACATGAAAGGAGGATTTCCAACCATGGATCTGGTACAAACCCTTGCAAAGCAGTATATGAAGCCCGAGCTTCCCGTCGTCGGGATCGGCGACACCGTTCGAGTCAACGTCAAAATCAAAGAGGGCAGCCGGGAGCGCATTCAAGCCTTCGACGGAGTCGTCATCGCTCGCAAGCACGGCGGAATCAGCGAGACGATCACCGTGCGCAGAGTCTCTTACAACGTCGGGTGCGAGAAGGTCTTCCCACTGCACGCGCCGAACATCGTTAACATCGAGGTCATTCGCCGCGCTAAGATTCGCCGCGCCAAGCTGTACTACCTGCGTGGATTGTCCGGCAAAGCCGCTAAGCTTAAGGAACGGCTGTAGCCTCGAGCGATCCTTCACGAGGGGGAGTGCGCTCTCCCTCGCCCTTGCGTTCACACTCCGCCGTCTCTGCGGCATTTGCACTCCGCCGTCTCTGCGGTCTAATCATATACAATCACATACAAAGGAGTACCGGCGATGGATTCAACCGAGCAAAACAAAGACGAGCTATTCGCGTCTGCGTACGAGTGGTTCCAAAGCATGGTTACGGCGTGGGTGGCGATTATCCTGATACTCGTGTTCGGAATCCGGCACATCGGGGTCGAGGGTCCGTCGATGATGCAAACCCTGCACAACGGGAACTCCGTCATCATGTCCAATCTCTTCTTCACGCCCAAGTACGGAGACGTCGTCGTATTGCGGAAGCTCGAGTTCAGCGAGATCCCAATCATCAAGCGCGTCATCGCCACCGAAGGTCAGACCGTCAACATCGATTACCTCGCAGGTACCGTCACCGTCGACGGAGTCGTGCTCGATGAGCCCTACATCAACGAGCGTATGCAGCCCCCGTGGTACAATACGATCGACTTCCCCTTAACGGTGCCGGAGGATCACGTGTTCGTAATGGGCGACAACCGCAACCACTCGAACGACGGCAGGGACGTGCGGATCGGTTTGGTCGATCGGCGCGATATACTCGGGAAAGCGTACCTGGTACTCTGGCCGTTCAGCGACTTCAAGCTCCTGTAGCAGAATAGTGGCTAGGAAATAGTAATTAGGAATTAGTTACGGCAACCAGGAGAAGACGCGGTCGAAGGAAACTATTACCTAATTCCTATTACCTATACAAGGAATTAGGTACGGTGGACGGAGGGGACGCGGTTGTCGGAAACTATTTCCTAATCCCTATTACCTAGACAAGGAGGCGGCGCGTATGGCGATCCACTGGTTCCCAGGACACATGACGAAGGCGCGGCGCATGATTACCGAGCAATCCGCAGCCGTCGACGTAATCTGCGAGGTCATCGACGCGAGAATCCCCGCCTCCAGCCGTAACCCCGACCTCGCGGAGCTTACCGCCAACAAACCGAGAGTCGTTGTTCTGAACCGCGTCGACCTCGCCGACCCGACCGCAACCTCCAAATGGGCGGACTCGCTCAAGCGCAACGCGAGAGTCGTGCTGTGCGACGCGAAGAGCGGCAAAGGCGTAGAGACGTTCGAGCGCGCAGTGCGCGACGCGTTCTCCGTAAAGTTGCAACGCCTGTCAGAACGCGGGATCGAGGGCGCGGCCGTGCGCGTTATGGTCGTCGGGATCCCGAACGCCGGGAAGTCGACGCTCATCAATCGTCTGGCGCGTCGCAAAGCCGCAGTCACCGCCGATCGCCCCGGCGTTACCCGCGGACGGCAATGGGTAACCGTCAGCAAGTCGCTCGAACTCCTCGATACGCCGGGGATCCTCTGGCCGAAGATCGAGACGGAGCGTCAAAGCGAGAACCTCGCGCTCACCGGCGCGATCCGCGACGCGGTGCTCGACACGGAGGAACTCGCGGTTACGCTCTGCGATCGGCTCGCGCTCTCGTACCCGCAGCTGCTCATGGCGCGGTACAAGCTGCAATCCACGGACGGCGGGGGACTCGCGATACTCACCGAGTGCGCGAGACGGCGCGGGTTCCTAATGTCCGGCGGCGTCGTCGATACACTGCGCATGGCGAACGTCATACTCGACGAGTTCCGAGGCGGAGTCATCGGTCGCATTACTCTCGAATCGGAGGTACCGCTATGATCGCACCGAACCTTGAACTTCCAATCGGCGCGATAGTCTGCGGAGTCGACGAAGCGGGCAGAGGTTCGCTCGCCGGTGACGTATACGCCGCCGCCGTCGTTCTCCCGCAATCGTACGACCTGCCGAAGCTCGGCGACTCTAAAACGCTGTCCGCAAGCCGCCGCAACGCGCTCGACAAGCTGATCCGCGAGCAGGCGGTTGCATTCTCCGTCGCCTCCGCGTCCGTGGAGGAGATTGACGCGCTGGGAATCACGGACGCAACGCTGCTCGCGATGAACCGCGCAATCGCGGCGTTACAACCTCGCGCCGACTTCGCGCTAATCGACGGCAACGTCACTCGAGGGATCGAGCTGCCGTGCCGAGCAGTCGTCGGCGGCGACGCGCTCGTTCCCGCTATCTCGGCCGCGAGCATACTCGCGAAAGTTGCGCGTGACCGCTACATCACCGAGCTTACAGCCGAGTACCCGGGCTACGGATTCGAGCGTCACAAGGGCTACGGTACGAAGTTGCACTATGAGATGCTCGCAAAGCTCGGCGCAACGCCGCTCCATCGCACCGCGTTCATGAAGAGCGACGGCGGTAAGTGGGCGATGCCGAACTCCACAACTTGAGCGGTGCGAGCGCGAAGCGGCGCGGCGATTTCGGCGAGGCGGTCGCCGCCGACTTCCTAAGGTCGAAAGGGTTCCAAATCTCCGCACTGCGCTATCGCTCTCGCTACGGCGAGATCGACATAATCGCCGCAGACTCCGATTACATCGTCTTCGCGGAAGTCAAGACCCGCCGCAGTTCAAAGTTCGGAACGCCCGCGCAATACGTCGGATCGCTCAAACAAGCGCGTATCCGCGTCACCGCCGAGTTATGGCTTCAATCGCACCCGGAGGAATCGCGCCAACCGCGCTTCGATATCGTTGAGGTCTACACGGATCGCTCGCCGCCAGGCGTGCGCTGGCTCGTTAACGCTTTCTCTTAGGGAGGTACACATGTTACACGCATTATTTGACGCGCACTGCGATACGCTGTCACTGGATACCGCAGAGCTGAAGCCGCACGCCGCGCCGTTCGCTCCGTACGCGCAGTTCTACGCGATCTGGGGCGGCGCGGAGCACGGCTTCGAGAATCGCTACCTCCCGCTTCTTGCCAAGTACGAGCGTTTCCGCAGGCTCGGGCTCAGCTCCGTCAAGCCGTACCTGTCCGTTGAGGGTGCGCACCTGCTCGATTGCTCGCTTGAGCGATTGCGGGAGTCCGCGCTCGACGGAGTGCGTATGCTCAACCTGACGTGGAACAACGCGAACGCGCTGTCCGGCTCCTGCATGCAGGACTCGGAACGCGGGCTGAGCTTCACCGGGAAGCGATTCGTCGCGGAATGCGCTAAACTCAGCATTCTGCCGGACATGTCGCATATCTCCGACGCGGGCTTCTTCGACACGCTGGACTCCTGCGGCGGAGCGACAGTCGTCGCAAGCCACTCGAACTCTCGCGCTGTTTGCGATCACCCGCGTAACTTGACGGACGAGCAGTTCAAGCTGATCACCGCGACCGGGGGAATCGTCGGGCTGAACTTGCACCAAACCTTCATCGGAGGCTCAACGATCGACTCGCTCGTCGCTCACGCGTTGCATTGGCTCGAGTTCGACGGCGCGGAGCGTACGCTCGCGCTCGGCACGGACTTCGACGGCGGCATTACTCCC
>JAITGH010000153.1 GCA_031280855.1 Oscillospiraceae bacterium
TAAAAGTTTTTGTCAAACTTTTTTCAAAAAGTTTGCGTACCTAACCCCCGTAACGTCTCGATACATAACCCAAAACCCTCGTAATCATCAGAGCCCCGCGTAATCAAGGGTTGTTTCGAGTACTGTGTCGATGTGGGCGGTTGGAATGAAGTTAAGTTGGGCGCGGACGAGCGGGTCGATTTCGGCGAGGTCGGGTTCGTTATCTCGTGGGATGATGATCGTGCGGATTCCGGCGCGGAGAGCGGCCATGGTTTTTTCGCGGAGGCCGCCGATAGGCAGGACTCGGCCGCGAAGCGTAATCTCTCCGGTCATTGCGATATCGCCGCGAGCCGGGCGGCCGGTCAATGCGGAGATAAGCGCGATAGTGACGGCGATACCCGCGCTGGGTCCGTCTTTCGGCGTAGCACCCTCCGGGAAGTGGACGTGCAGGTCGCGCATCTTGTAGAAGTCCGACTCTATGCCCAGGCTTGCCGCCTTGCTTCGAATGTAGCTTACGCACGCTCGCACGCTTTCTTTCATGACGTCGCCGAGATTGCCTGTAAGCTCGAGTTTGCCGGAGCCGTCCATGACGTTGACCTCGACGTCCAGAACTTCGCCTCCGACGCTTGTCCATGCAAGACCGTGCACCAGCCCGACGGCGGGCTTCAGGGATTCGCCGTCACGCTTGTAACGCTTGGGGCCGAGCATGGGTTCGAGATTCGAGGGACGGACGCTGATAGTCTTGGGCGCGTTGCCGTCGGCGATTAGCACGGCGGCTTGGCGGCAAAGCGCGGCAAGCTCGCGCTCCAGCACTCGCACTCCGCTTTCGCGGGTGTAGTCGGCGATGAGTGCGCGAATCGCGTCGTCGGAGACTCGAAGCTGAGTAGACTTGAGGTTATGCTTGACTCGCTGTTTGTGAAGCAAGTGGCGTTTCGCGATGACAAGTTTTTCCTCATCGGTGTAGCTGGGGATTTCGACGACTTCCATACGGTCGAGCAGCGGGACGGGGATCCCGGCGCGATCGTTCGCGGTGGTGATGAACATGGTGTTGGAGAGGTCGAATGGGATCTCTAGGAAGTGGTCGCGGAAGGTAGCGTTCTGTTCGGGGTCGAGCGCCTCGAGCAGAGCGGCGGCGGGGTCGCCGCGATAGTCGTGCCCGAGCTTGTCGACCTCATCGAGCAAAATGACGGGGTTATTGGAGCCGGAGCGAATGACGGCGTCGATGATTCGGCCGGGCATCGCGCCTATGTAGGTTTTGCGGTGTCCACGAATGTCCGCCTCGTCATGCACTCCGCCGAGCGAGATTCGCGCCATCTTGCGGTTCAGCGATTTCGCGATCGCGCCTGCGATGGAGGTCTTGCCCGTACCCGGCGGGCCGATAAGGCAAAGAATGCCGCCGCCGTTCTTCGCGTCCTTCGGCGCGATCCGGCGCACCGCGACGAACTCCGTTATCCGCCGTTTCACTTTCTCCAGCCCGTAGTGATCCTCGTCGAGGATTTTGCGGGTTGCTTCGACGTCGACGCGCTCTCGCGTTGAGACAGACCATGGCAGCGATAGGCAGATGTCCAGATAGTTCATGATAACGGACGAGTCGGAGGAGGACGGGTGCTGACGCTTGAGGCGGTCGCACTCTTTGAGGAGTTTGCGCTCGACCTCTTCCGCGAGGTGAAGTGCGAGGATATGGTCGCGGTAGGTGGCGGCTTCGGCGTCGGAGTCGTCCTCGCCCGATTCGCCGAGCGTTTGGCGTATGACCTTCATTTGCTCACGGAGGATATGCTCGCGCTGTCCGTCCTCCAGGCGTTGGGAGGTGGCTAAGCGGATTTGGAAGTCGACTTCGAGGAAGGTGATGGACTCGAGAAGGTTGCTGTTGAGTTGTTCGAGCCGGTCTAACGGGTCGAATATTTCGAGAAGCTCCTGCTTGTGCTCGGGCGGCATGAATACGTTTTGCGCCATATAGTCGGCGATCTCACCGGGTAGGGTAAGCTCCGACAGTTGTTCGGTGAAGTCGGGCTGAGTACCTTGTGACAGCATGGAGTAACGCTCGGCAAGCGCGTAAGTTTGGGCGATGAGCGGCTCTGCGGAACCGAACGCGGGCGTGGGTTCGGGCTCGTCAAAGCACTCGACTTGAGCGACATAGGCGGGCTTGCGTTTGGTAATCTGGCTCAGGCGACCGCGATGCTCACACACTATAAGCGCGTGTGAGGAGTCGGCGGAGTTCATGACCTGTTTAATTTTGCCGACGGTACCGACGGAGAAGAGGTCGTCGCGTTCGGGGTAGAGGTTGAAGTCCCCGCTTTCGGTAATCGTTTGGGCGAGCAGGAAGATTCGGTGGGAGCGGCTTCGCATGGCCGCGTTCATCGCGGCGACGGCGAGCGGATCGTCGAGTTCAAAGTTCAGTCTGGCTCCCGGGAAGACCGAGATACCACGAAGTATCAGGATGGGCATCGAATGTATGCTCACGGCGGCTTACTCCATTTCTAAGGTTGCGCTACCCATTATTAGGCGCACTGCGCGTTTCGAGGCTACGCCGCGCCGATCTGATACCCATTATACAACAAAGTGAAAAAAATTTCAATAGGTAATTGCATTTTACGATAAACCGTGTTATAATGGTACGGAGAAACGAAATTTCGAGGAGAAATCTTATGTTTTTGCAAACTCTTACGCAACTTCTTGACGAGAAAGGGATAACGAAGTCGGACTTCGCGCGGCAAAGCGGGATCCCGTACACGACGCTTGACGGTTGGTATAAGAAGAGCTTCGACGGGATCCGGCTGGAGACTTTGTTGAGGATAGCGCGGTTCTTCGACGTAAGCGTTGACTTCCTGCTTAACGGCGCTTCGGATCAGCTGACGCTTGAGGAATCGCGGATGATCGGGAAGTACCGCAAGCTTGATCGGCACGGCAAGCGTATCACCGATTACGTAGTGGACGAGGAGCTTCGCAGACTCGCCACCGATCAGCATGAGAAACTTACGTACAGCTCGAACTCCGAGGAAGTGAAGATGATTCCGCTGTACTTGACGTGCGCGGCGGTCGGAAGCGCGGCTCCCATCGAGGGCGACGACTTCGAGATGATCGAGCTTAGCCCGAAGGTACCGCGCAGGGCGCAGTTCGCGGTGAAGATCAGCGGGGACTCGATGGAGCCGATGATCTCCGACGGGGACGTCGTGTATTGCTCGAAGGACGGCGTCAGCATGTCCGACGGCGACGTGGGGATCTTCTGCGTCGACGGCGCGTACTACTGCAAGCAGTACCGCACGGACGGCGATAACATGTACCTCGTGTCGATCAATCGGAATCGAAGCGACAGCGACATAACGATCTGGGGCTCCGGCAATCGCCGCGCTACGTTCATCGGTAAGGTGCTCCAGTTCTAGGGACGCGAGGGTACGAGGGTTTTGGGGTATGTATTGGGACGTTACGGTGGACGCGAGGGGTTAGGACGCAAACTTTTTGAAAAAAGTTTGACAAAAACTTTTACACCGGCGTGACGCCGGCCCCATATTAGCCACAGCAACCCACGGAGGGAAACTAAGGAGCCCTTATGGCTCCTTAGTTTCGAGGTGTGTCAAGTAACAAAGCTTGACAGTCTGCATAATTGTCAAGTAATGAAGCTTGACGATTGGCGCGACTTCTGTGGAAGCGTTCCAACACGGCTCGACCGGCGTCGCGCCGCTCGAGCCGAAGAGGGCGAGCAACGTAGCGCCGCGCAGTTTGCGAGGGCGTGCGAGTTATGTAGTCTCCTGCGGGATGATTCCGCGTTCCCGGGCGATTTGGCGGATCAGGGAGTAGGTCTCGTCAAACCCTCGGGCGCGGAGTATGTCGTCGCCGCAACAGTTTTGGTTATAGCGAGCGTCGAAGCAAATCGGGGTGGTAACGCTTCGGACGGAGCGGATATTGACGGGCTCATCGTCGACGAGTACGTCGATTCGCTTTTCGAGGCAAACGTCAAGCTTGCTGTCGGGGCGATCGCTGTCGCAGAAGATGACTCGCTGGAATAGGATCTTGTTGCGAAGCAGCCAGCCTCGAACCAAGAGCCGCATAGCGCGGCCTTTCAGCCCGCCTCTGCAGGCGTAGACGCGTTTTGAGATGATGACGACGCGGTGCCCGTCTTTCTTGAGCTTACGCAGGAGATCCTTCGCGCCCTTCCGAGCGGGCTGGATAGTCGCGTATTTGAGCATGTAACGCTTCCAGCGAGCTTTAAGGTTATCGTTGGTGCAATAGAAGATGTCGCGGGTATCGTCAAGTTCGGAGTGGCGCAAGGCTTCGTTGAATCGGAAGAAGCCCATAATGTCGGTAAGTACGCCGTCAAGGTCGATGCCTATGTTCATATCGATCCGCCTTTCCCGTTACGGTCATCCCGATAGGACAACATCAGTGTATCATAATATATCGTACTTGTCAATGAGATTATTATACGTCTACGGTTAAAATGTGATAAAATTTCGGTTAAAACGCAAAAAAGTCTTGACAAAGGCTTGCGTTAGTAGTATATTGGAGTGAATCGTGCGAATATGCGCTTACGGCGTATAGTTACGCCGACACTATCCTTACCGGTGGAGATAACCGGTCGAATGACCATAAGGAGGTACATGTACTTGCAGAAACCACAGACGAACTATGAGCTGATGTATATCCTCGACCTTACCAAGGGCGAGGAAGGACTTGCGGCTCTGGTGGAGAAGTTCAAGACTCTTATAGAGTCGAACGGCGAATTGACGAGCCATGAGATCGTCGGCAAGCGGAGACTTGCGTATCAGATCAACGATATGCCGGAGGGCTATTACGTGCTTGTGAGGTTCAGATCGGAGCACAGCTTCCCGGCGGAGCTGACACGCGTGCTTGGGATTACGGACGGCGTAATGCGCTCGCTTGTGACAAAGGCGGCGGAGTAGCCGCAGGAGGGGAAAGAATGCTGAACCATATCGTGGTGATGGGGAGGTTTACTCGCGACCCGGAACTTCGGACGACTCAAACGAATGTCCCGGTCGTCAGCTTCACAGTAGCCGTTGAGAGGGATTTTACAGACAAGGATACGGGCACCCGTCAGACCGACTTCATCGATTGCGTCGCGTGGCGCAGTACGGCGGAGTTCATAGCGCGAAACTTCGGGAAGGGGAAGATGGCGGTAGTCTCCGGTCGGCTTCAGCTTCGCGACTGGCTGGACAAGGAAGGTCAGAAACGCAGAAGCGCGGAGATCGTCGCGGACAACATCTACTTTGGGGAGAGTCGGCGAGACGGTGAGGATCGCTCCGGCGGTTACGGCGGCGGCTATAACCAGGGCGGTTACGGCGGCGGCTATAACCAGGGCGATGGCTACGGCGCGGGAGGCTCGCAGGGCGGCTACGGCGCGGGAAGCTCGCAGGGCGGCTACGGCGCGGGAGGCTCTAACGCATTGCCGAGCGGAGCGTCCTATCAGGGGCAGTCGAGCGCCGATGGCAACAAGTTCGCGGACGAGCCGTCTAATCAGGACAGCTATACGCCGACTCCGACTCAGCCCGGTAACTCGTCAAGCCGATCCGAGCCCGCGTTTACCGAGCTTGACGATCCCGAACTGCCGTTCTAGACGGCTGTGCCCGCAGGGTGCGTTACCGGCGGCTGTGACCGCAGGGTACGTAACGATTTGATTATTAAGGAGAATTACCATAATGGATAACGGAACCAACGCAACCACCAGTCCCGCCGTGAGCGCGAGTGCAACCGCGACTCCCGCCGTGAGCGCGAGAGTGCCGGAGTCGCGTCCGGCGGAGCCGCGTGCTCCGAGAGAGTACCGGGAGTCACGCCCACAGCGCGACCACTCCTATGAGGGCGGCAACAGGTCGCGCCGCCGCCGTAAGGTTTGCCAGTTCTGCGCGGATAAAGTTAAGCACATCGACTACAAGGATTCGGGCAGGTTGAAGCGATTCCTCTCGGAGCGGTACAAGATCCTGCCGCGCCGTACGACCGGAACATGCGCGATCCACCAGCGCGAACTTGCCGAGGCGATCAAGCGTGCGCGCCAGGTTGCTCTGTTGCCCTACGTACCGGAATAGGGAATAAGAAATAGTTACGCTTTTGCACGCTGACGCGGGTAAGGGCGTAACTATTTCCTATCCGCTAGTGCGTGAATAAGCGGGTTTGGGTAAAGCACATCGTGATACCGTGCGCGTCGCACGCGTCGATGACGGATTGATCGCGGATCGAGCCGCCGGGTTGAGCGATCCTGCGCACGCCTCCGGCGGCGGCTACCTCGATGTTGTCGGCGAATGGGAAGAACGCGTCGCTTGCAAGCGCGAGCGGCGCGGCGGAGCCGTTGCGCGTCAGCCACTCCGTCGCTTTCGCTCCCGCAAGTTTGGTACAGGCGAGCCGCGATTGCTGACCCGCGCCTACGCCAATCGCTTGACCGTCAACCGCGTAGACCACGGTGTTCGACTGCGTGTACTTCGCGGTGATCATGGCAAGTA
>JAITGH010000015.1 GCA_031280855.1 Oscillospiraceae bacterium
CTTGACGTACCGCGTCAAACGGTGTCAAAATGGGAGCCAGGGCACACGACTCCGGAGATGGATAAACTGATCGGGCTGTCGAAGCTGTTTGAAATCAGCCTAGACGCTCTGGTTGGGAACGAGGATGCGGAAACGGTAAAGATGCCGTTCGTTACGTCGACTCGACGGCTTCATTATGAGTACAAGTCGAAACGCACGCTGTTCGGGTTACCGCTGGTGCACGTGAATGTGGGACTTGGAATACGCCGAGCGAAAGGGATCGTTGCGGTGGGAACGGTCGCGACGGGAATCGTGGCGATCGGGATGGCAGCGGTCGGGCTGATCTCGGTGGGGCTGCTGGCGTTGGGATTGTTGGCGTTAGGCACGATTGCGCTGGGAATAGGCGCGTTCGGGGCGTTAGCAGTTGGAGTGATTGCGTTCGGCGGTATTGCGGTGGGCGTACTGTCGATTGGAGGCATGGCGATAGGAAAGTACGCGCTGGGCGGCTACGCCTCCGCGAGCGACATTGCGCTCGGAGGATTCGCGAAGGCTCGAATCGCTATTGGCGATGTAGCTCACGGCGAGTTCGCGTGGGAGAAGATATCCGAGCTTAACGGCTCGCACCGGGCGGAGATTCGCCGAGTGATCGAAGGCGAGTACCCGAGCCTTCCGGGATGGCTCACGGATCTGTTCACGAATTGGTAAACGTAAGCGTTGCGTCTAGCACTCTTTAAGGCAAGCGATAAGCTGCGTCATGAGTTCGGCGCGGGTAAGGTCGTGACGCTGGACGGCGGCAGCGTTCGAGTTCCCGCCTCCGCCAAGCTTCTCCATGAGAAGCTGCACGTTGACATCGCCGGAGGAGCGTGCGGAGACACACGCTGCGTCAGTGAGCGCGAAGACAACGAACGACGCCTTGACCCCGGTAATCTTGAGCAGCGCGTCGGCCGCCTGAGCGGCGATGACGCGATCTCCGGCGTCGGTCATCTCGGAGACTGCGAAGCCGTCTCCATACATCTTAACGGTGCTGACGACCCGCGCTTTTTGCGCGGTTTGAGCTATGTCAAGCCTGAAGAGCTTGTCGGCCTCGGACGCGTCCGCGCCTGCTCGGCGCAGGAACACCGCCGCCTCGAACGTGCGGGTGCCGGTGCGGAGCGTGAAGTTCTTCGTGTCGAGCATAATCCCGGTAAGCATAGCCTCCGCCTCAAGCTTATGCAGTACGCTGGGCTGCGCAAGGTACTGCAAGAGATCAGTGACGAGCTCGCTCGCGCTCGAGGCGTAGGGTTCGTGGAACGTGAACGCGGCTCCCGTAATGTAGTCAGCGGCGCGGCGATGGTGATCGATGACGGCGGTGCGGGTGATGGACTGTAAAAGCGTCTCGCTTTCCACTTGATCAGGTCGATTCGTGTCGACTACGATAAGCAGCGTGCGATTGTTGGAGACGAGCATAGCGTCACGCGGGGTGATGAACACGCCGTCATACTCGCGCAATTGCATGAGTTTACGCACCATCGGCATGGCAAGGCACGTATCGGCGTTGAGGACGATGGAGACCTTGCGCTTGAGGATACGTGCGATCGCGACGACTCCGGCGGCGGCTCCCAGCACGTCATAATCCGCGAAGCGGTGACCCATAACGATAACGTCGGACGAGTCGGTGATAAGCTCGTTAAGTGCGTTCGCCATGACACGCGACTTGACTTTCGTGTTGCGCTCAACCGCTTGATTCTTGCCGCCGTAGAACGCGAAGTTGAGCTTATCCTTGACGACGGCTTGATCGCCGCCGCGTGAGAGCGCCATATCGATTGCGAGCGAAGCGAACTTGTAGCATTCGAGCGGTGAGTCGGCTCCGCGCCCAACGCCAATGCTGACCGTAGCTTCGATTCCCGTGTGGTTACGCGTCGTTTTGATGGTCTCGAGCAATGAGAAACAGCCGGAGATGAATGCGGGCATCCAGCGTTCCTCGAGGATGCATACTCGCTGATCGCGCTCCAGTCGTGTGAGGAATCCGTCGGCGGGTTTAAGCCAACGCGCAATCGCATCGTCAAGTTCCGCGATCAGCGTGGATTTCTCGATGTCCGTAAGTCCCTTGGTGAAGTCGTCGTAGTTGTCGATCATGATGATCATGATCGCAGTGCGTGAGGCGGCGAACTCGACTCGGAGGCTTGCAAGTTCGGATACGTCCTCGAAGTAGAGGACTCCCCAGCCCTCATCGTAGGATGCGCGAATGGCGGAACCGCGAACGCGGAAGATCGAATCGCGGAACTCATAAGGTGCGGGTAACTCCGTCTTGCCATCAAGCAACCAGTCGTATGAGAACTTCGGTAAGACGTCGGTCAGCGCGACGTCGAACAGGCGTTCGGTCTCTCCGGCGAGCGCGGTGAACGCGTCGTTAGTCCAAAGTAATGAGCCTGTGGAGAGTGAGAACGCGAGTGTTGGGATCGGCATGACGGACAACGCTCCGCGCCCGGCCGACTCTGCAGCGAAGAGAACGTTCTCGATGGTGCGAATCGCGCCGGTGCGCGTCGCGGATTTGTAGATGTAGGAGTAAGAGGCAAGCAAAAGCGACGCGGCAGCGAAGCCAATCGCACCGGGCACGTCGTTGCGAATCAGCTCAACGACGCAGAAGATGAGCATGGCGGCGAAGTACATGCGGCCGGTGGGTCGGAAGAGTCGCCGGAGCTTCTGTTTCATCGGGATACCTCGCTATTCGTCCTCCGCCATCGCCTCAAGGAGTTCGCGATACCAGACGAGAGCATCGATGAGTGCCTGTGCGGCTACGGTCGCGTTAACTTTGTTGCGGTGCAGATTGACTGCGACGGCGTACCAATCGCAACTCATGACGCTTAGGATAAGCTCCATCACTTCATAGATGTCACCGCGATGGTTGACCAGCGCGTTATAGATCCGCTGGTCGACGGCGATCTCTCGAATGGCTTCTTCCATCGGGCGTTGTAAGATGACGTCAAGCAGTGAGAGCAATCCGGAGATGAAGAGGCTCGGCCTGAACATGCCAAGCTCGAAAGCGTCGGCGAGATTCTCAGCGAACTTACCGCGCAATAGTGAGAGCCGCGTGATCTCGCCGGGGCGATCCTCACCGAGTTGTGCGGTGATAGCGACCATCGACCAGCGTTTGACCTCGAGCTGCCCCATGATGGCGACGGCTTGGCGGATTGACTCTACCTTTGATTTCCCGCGATAGCCGCCCGCACTGTTGATGAAGCGCAATAGCGAGATCGACAGCGCCATGTCGCGCTCGATGATGTCCGCGACTTCGATGAGGTCGAAGTCCTCGCGGTTGATTTGCCCGAGGAGCTGTAACGCGTTCATTTTGAGCGGTGAGATCGGCGCGGAGGAGCTCGCCACCGGCTCGCTGTAGAACTCGCCGGAGAAGAGCGCACCGTGCAGAGTGTTAAGCGCGGTAAACGCGTCCATGGTGGGTACGTTGTTGATGACGAACTTGATCTTGAAGATGTGAGGGCGCATGACGCTGAGCGCGTAGTCGAAATCCGGAGCCTCGTGGTCGAGGATCAGATAGGTGAACATATCGAAGAAGAGGTCGGGCGCGACCCTTCGTAAGAGCCCGTCGGCGGCGAGCTTATAGCCGCGTGCGATCAGCTCGTCGCACTTTTGGTAGACGGCGCCGGTAAATGGAATGTCCGTACCGATGGTAACGATTAGCTTGTTAGGATCGATCCCGAGACTGGCGGGCAGCCCTGACAGCAGCTGGTACTCCGTGACGCTGATGAAGAGCGGGAACTCGCCGGCAAACGGTTCCGTGCCCATCTCTCCAACAAGATCGAGAGTATGCGAGGCCAAGACGTCACCGAACTTGCGCATATCGGCGTCGAACAGCTTATCGGTACTTTTGCCGTTTAGCGCGTAGGCTTTGACCTCAATTTTGGAGTCGAACAACGGTTTCGCAACCGCGAATAGATTTGGCATTGCAATACAGACCTCCACGGAATCGGTGGCAACGGCGTAGTCGTAATCTATATATAAGTCAACAGGTTCTAAGTCAACCGATCGGAAATGGGCAAGACCGGCTCGGGAACCCCATATGGCGTCGTTTCCGTCCTTGTAATCTCACTATCTACATACAACGGCAGTCGTCCGTTGCATACGGGGTTCCGGAACCGGTCTTGGCGACAATTGCGAGTGGCAAGGGAGATTGAGGCCGGTACGTCCAAGCGGTCAGAGCCGACGTGACATGAGAGCGAATGCAACGGCGTTAGTCATACCAAAGCGGAAGCTGGCGCAGGGTCTCATTTTCGATTTTGGATTGAACGTACGGCGCATGGTCGAGCAGGAAGTCGGAGTTGGACTCGGACAGCCCGATCTCTCGCAGGTGCAGGATAATGTCGCCGCTGAGCGCTTCGATGGGTTCAGTGGCGGCGGCGATCTCGGCAGTGGAGATCTCGGTAATCCGCCGTGAGGCTGATTCGCCGAGGATAGGGAGTTGCTCGAGTGCGCGGCGAATCCACTTATAAAATGGAGTGTAGCGGCGGTTAAGCAGGAACACAATCGAGGCGGCCGTCTGGACGAACTCTGCGGCGGCCATGAACGCTGCGGAGTACTCCTTACGCCGCAGACAGCGTGAATAGTTGTACTGACCGGACTGGGCGGCCTTCATGCAGCGTGCGGCAAGCTTCTTAAGTTGCAGATCCTCCGGGTAGTAGCTCAACAGAGTCTTGCGGAATCGGGTGAACTCGCCCAATGGGTCTTGGAAGACTTCGCCGTTGGTAACGATTGAGAGGTTGACTTCCGGAATCGCGCTCCAATCCCCGTGTAATGACGGCGGAGTGCGCCGTCCGATATAACGATGGTAGAACCACGAGATGGGGTACACGCCCTCACGCCCGTCCCCGAACTGACTGCGGTTAACGCCGTCAAACCCAAGGAAATTCCGAGACAGCGACAGGTATTCCGTGTTCATGGACTCACCGAATTCGAGGTAGTCATCTTCGTCGAGCCATATCAGCACTCTTGGCCCGAAGTCGTGGTCTTGTGAGATCTCATCGTCGAAACCGTAGCATTCGGAGCCGTCTCCAACCAG
>JAITGH010000055.1 GCA_031280855.1 Oscillospiraceae bacterium
ATGCGGAACGTAGTACTGTAGCCTTCCATCCCGGTAAGCTCGCTCTCTGCGTATGTAATTTCGCTAACGCCGCCGGTGTGGCTATACTGACCGTCGGTGAGCAACTCGACTTCATTACAGCAATGCTCCGGGTTGTACTGTGCGCCGTTCACGGAAATTCTTACCTTCTTCATAGACGCAGCCTCATATGATGCTGATCGACGACAGCTCGATCTTGATCGAGTTGTCTTTCGTAAGGCTAAGCTTCGCTTTGTTCCCGTTGCCGTCCTCGACTTGAAGCTTCTCGAGCTTGTACGCCGAGAAGAAATCAACGAGCGCGGTCTCCACGAAGCCCGTCCACTTCATCTTGTGCCCGACGGATTCCTCGTCCGAATCCGGTGCGGCAATGATGATCTCAGTCTCCTGCATTGTTTACTCCTCCTCCCGATTTTTCAGTCCGCTGACTCCCCATTCGTCACGCGTATCGCGGTCTCGCGGCTCGATGTCGTGCTCTCTTGAGTCTCTCACACCAGAGGGCGACCGTGCGCCCGGCTCCGCGAAACCCATACGCTCCTCTATTATACACCGTCTCACCCATGATTGCAAGTCTTTTTTTTCTCTTCCGCCATTTTTTTCCGTTTACCCCTCGTCCCCTATTCCCTATCTCACCGTTTCCTCATGCTCATTCGCGTACCGTGGTCGAGCACCGACTTGCGAAGCCGCAGGTTCTGCGGAGTGATCTCCAGCAGCTCATCGTCCGCGAGGAACTCCAGGCACTTCTCCAGCGACATGATTCGCGGCGGTACGAGCCGCAGCGCCTCATCGCTGCCGGAGGCACGCATGTTCGTCAGCTGCTTCCGCTTGCACACGTTCACGACGATGTCCTCCGATTTCGGCGAGACCCCGACGATCATGCCGGAGTACACTTTCGTACCCGGCGCGATGAACAGCGCTCCGCGCTCCTGCGCGTTGTACAACCCATAGCTGACCGCCTCGCCGGTCTCGAACGCAATCAAGCTGCCCGTCCCGCGACGGTCAAGCGTCCCCGCAAACGGCGCGTAGCTGTCGAATACGCTCGCCATGATCCCCTCGCCGTGAGTATCGCTCAAAAACTCGCCGCGATACCCGAACAGCCCGCGTGTCGGAATCAGAAACTCCAGCTTCGTACGGTCGCCCTGCGGAGTCATGCTAACCAGTTCGCCCTTACGCGAACCAAGCTTCTCCATCACCGCGCCGATGTACATCTCCGGAACGTCAAGCACTACGCGCTCCATCGGTTCCATGCGCTGACCGTCGACCTCCTTATATAGTACTCGCGGAGGCGACACCTGGAACTCGAACCCCTCTCGCCGCATCGTCTCAATCAGGATCGACAGGTGCATCTCACCGCGCCCCGCAACGTTGAAGCTGTCCGTGGTATCCATCTCCGTCACGCGCAGCGATACGTCCTTTTGAAGCTCGCGGTTCAACCGGTCGCGCAGGTTGCGCGATGTGACGAACTTCCCCTCCCGCCCTGCAAATGGGCTATCGTTGACGCAGAACGTCGTCTCCATCGTCGGTGCGGAGATCTCCACGAACGGCAGCGGATCGCGATTCCCATACAAGCAGATCGTGTCGCCGATCGTGACCTCGCCGACTCCGCTTACCGCGATAATATCGCCCGCCGATACGCTGTCGACTGCGGTTCGAGTCAATCCGTCGAACACGTAAAGGTTCGTCGCTTTCGCTCTTCGGTTTACGGATTCGTCAAGGTAGTTGCAGATCGTGATCTCCTGATTCTGGCGGATCATGCCGTGCTCCACGCGCCCGACCGCGATCCTGCCGACGTACTCGTTATAGTCGATACTGGAGACCAGCATTTGCAGCGGTAAATCCGCGTCTCCGACCGGGTGCGGGATGTACTCGACGATCGTGTCGAACAGCGGTCGCAGGTCTACGCCCTCCACATTCGGGGAGTAGCTCGCGACGCCCTGCCTTGCGGAGCAAAACAGCGTCGGACTGCCGAATTGCTCGTCCGTCGCGTTAAGCGACAGCAGAAGCTCGAGGATCTCATCCATGACCTCGGTTATCCTGGCGTCGGGGCGATCAACCTTGTTCACGACGACGATGACCGAGTGCCCAAGCTCAAGCGCCTTCGACAGCACGAAGCGAGTCTGCGGCATCGGACCCTCCGCCGCGTCAACCAGCAGCAGGACTCCGCTGACCATCTTAAGCACGCGCTCGACCTCTCCGCCGAAATCCGCGTGCCCCGGCGTGTCGACGATGTTAATCTTCGTGCCACCGTAAGAAATCGAGGTATTCTTCGCAAGAATCGTAATCCCGCGCTCTCGCTCAAGGTCGCCGCTGTCCATCACGCGGTCGGCAACTACTTGGTTGTCGCGGAATACTCCGCTTTGTTTAAGCATCTCATCGACGAGCGTAGTCTTACCGTGGTCGACGTGCGCGATGATCGCTACGTTCCTAATATTTTCCATTGTTCTTCCTTCTACTTGGGTATTGTTATCCATGGTATTATACCACAGCTTACACGCATTGTCAACATCCTGTTACGCGGCATAGTATAGCGCAGGAAACGCTTGAAGACGCGGTTTCCGACTAAGTTTGAATGAGGTGACAATATGACTCCATCAACCCGAATAGTTGAGCCTGTATGGCCGCCGTTTGTCTCGGTATCTACATATGGCGACTTGATCACGGCGTTAGGCAGCGGCTTTGGAAGTCCGACGGCGATCAGGATAGATGCTCCCGTTATCGATATAGTCAAGGACGTTCTCATCGAAGCAAATCAGCAAGTACTGATAACGTCCGGGAGCAGTACTAACGCGGTGCTGGACGGACAAAAACTGACGCGAATCTTCAGTATGCAACCGGGCACGTTGCTGGTACTTGACGGTATCGACATTGTGAACGGCTCTACGGCGTACAATGATCCCGGCGATACCGACGGAGGCGGTATCATTTCTTCCGGCACCGGATCGATTATCGTTCGAAATTGCAGATTCGAGGACAACGCAGCCGTACACGGCAACGGCGGAGCAATCTATTGCAACGGCGATATAGACATGTATAAATCGGTAGTTACAAGTTGCGAGGCGATCAGCAGTTCCGGCGCACCGGCATACAACGGGGTCGGCGGCGGACTTGTCGTCGGCGGCAACGCTTTTATCCTGGGAACAACGTTCAACTCGAATATGGCGACTCGAGACGCAGGCGGCATATACACCGCCGGGAGTCTTACCGTCTCCGGCGGGACTATCAGCAATAACTCTGCAGGCGGCAACGGCGGAGGCATCTTTATCGAAGTCGGCGGCTCGCTCGACATACTCAATATGGCTCGCGTCATTGGCAATACAGCCGTAAACGGCGGCGGAATCGGGTACAGAGACTACAACACTCTGTTGGATGTCAAGGTCAGGATAGGCGTAGAGTTCGAGAACAACTCCGCCACCCGGGCGTTCAAGCGCGACCCGATAGACAATGTGATCTATAACATGAATATTGAGGCGATTCAGTGGACGTACCCGTTCGCTCAAGGTTACAACAACGTTGACATTCAGTACACTTACGGCGCGCCGTATGCGGTTCCGATTGACGTCACGCTGACAGCGAAGAAGACGGTTAACGGTGCGCCGATGTCAAACGGCCTGTTCATGTTCACCGCGATGACGTCGTTGGATTCGGTGGCCGCCACGAACGATGCATCCGGCAATATCGTGTTCCCGGCGATTCATTTCGACCAACCCGGCAAGTACAATGTTACAGTCAGCGAGGTTGCGCCGTGGACGGCTCCCGGTGAGCTTACTAACGGCTGGAGCATGACGGGGCC
>JAITGH010000112.1 GCA_031280855.1 Oscillospiraceae bacterium
CGGATTCGCTCCAGGTTGCCGGACGTACTGCGCGTGAACGCGTTGAACGACTCGCTTTGCGTAGAGCGCAGTTCCTCAAGCTTCTCACCGATCGTACCGCGGAACTCATCAAGCTTCGAGTGGAATCCGTCCTTTTGCTCGCTGAAGCGTGCGATTTGCGCGTCTGCGGACTTCGAGAAACGCTCGTCGATCGCGCCGCGAAGCTTGTCCAGCGTCTGCGCGGTAGACACGGACATCGTGCCGATCGCGGACGCTTGCGCGTCATTCGCACCGTTAAGCGAGACGTTAAGCGAGTCGCGAAGCCGATCGATCTGACCACCGACTTCCTCGCGGAGTGAACGATTGTCAGTGGAGTTCTGCGTGACGACCTCACGCGTGTACTCCCGAATTACGTCGGACACGGACGCTCGGTCAAGCCCGGAATCCTTCGGCTTGCGAAGCAGCAATACCAGTTGCAATACAAGGATTATCGCGGCCGCTCCGGCTGCGAAGTACGCGATGTATATGATCTCCATCCTCTGTCCCCCTTATGTACGATTCCCGGAGCTTCGTACGATCTCCGACGCCAAGTATCCGTTAAGCTGACGCTTCGGCAGTTCCGTCCGAACCGTCTTGATCTGCTCGAGGTGCTCCACGCGCTCACGCTCGCGAAGGATCGCGATAACCTCCCTGACGGCTATACACGCGAACAGCGCGAACAGCAGGAATCCGGCTCCCGCAATCGCGACCATCAGTATGGTCTTAAATGACGCGCCATCGCTGATCAGCACGCATACGATGACTTCCATCACCGCAAGCATGAGCACAGCTATGACTACCATAACGTACATGTACTTCCTGAGTTTGTTCAACATACAGCTTACCTACCTTTTTAATATGTGTTTGAGCACGCGGCAGGGCGGTCACCCTGCCGCGTGCGGTTACTTCGCGTATTCGACTGCGCGAGTCTCACGCATTAGGTTCACCTTGATCTGACCGGGATACTCCATATCTTTCTCGATCTTTCCCGCGATCTCTCGCGCCAGCAGGATCATCGCGTCCTCGCTGACGTCGTCGGGCTTAACCATAACGCGAACCTCTCGCCCCGCCTGAATGACGAACGCGTTATGTATGCCGGGGAACGAGGTCGTGATCTCCTCGAGCTTCTCAAGCCGCTTGACGTACGCGTCCATATTCTCACGGCGTGCGCCGGGACGCGACGCGCTTAGCGCGTCCGCAGCTTGAACAAGGCACGCAATAATCGTGCGCGGCGGAACGTCGCCGTGATGGCTCTCGATCGCGTGTATGACCTCCGCGTGCTCGCGGTACTTACGCGCAAGCTCTACTCCCAGCGAGATGTGCGTACCCTCGTTATCCTTGTCGATCGCCTTGCCGAGGTCGTGCAGTAGTCCCGCACGTTTTGCAAGCGTAACGTCCGCGCCCAGCATCTGCGCCATCAGCCCCGTTAGGTTCGCAACCTCAATCGAGTGCCCCATCACGTTCTGCCCGTAGCTGGTGCGGTAGCGGAGCCTGCCGAGCGTCTTGACGATTTCCGGGTGAAGTCCGTGAACGCCGGTCTCGAACATTGCACGCTCGCCCTCAATCTTCATGGAGGCTTCGATCTCGCGCTTACTGCGCTCAACCGCCTCTTCGATGCGCGTCGGTTGGATGCGCCCGTCGAGTATAAGCTTCTCCAGCGTCAGCCGAGCGACCTCGCGCTTGTACGGATCGAAGTTGGAGATCGTGATCGCCTCCGGTGTGTCGTCGATGACAAGGTCAACGCCCGTAAGATTCTCCAGTGCGCGGATATTGCGGCCCTCGCGCCCGATGATTCGCCCTTTCATCTCGTCATTCGGCAATGGAACGGTGGAGACGGCGGCGTCGGTGATATAGTCGGAGGATAGGCGCTGGATCGCCTGCGTTATGTACTCGCGAGCTTTATCGTCGGCTTCTTCTTTGAAACGCGCCTCCGTTTCACGAAGTTTGACGGCTGCTTCGTGGGTGACGTCCTGCTCAATTTTCCGCAATAAGAATTCCTTAGCTTGCTCTGTAGTCCAACCCGCGATCTGTTGAAGCTTCGCGGTCTGCTCATCGCTCAGCGCGATGAGTTTCGCCTGCAGTTCGTCGGCTTCGCGATGTTTGGAGTTAAGCGACTCGTTACGGCGTTCGAGCTGATCGGTCTTGCGGTCGAGATTCTCCTCCTTCTGTTGGATGCGGCGCTCTTGCTGGCGAAGTTCGTTGCGCCTGTCTTGAACCTCACGCTCGTGGGCTTTAACCTCGCGGTCGAGTTCGCCTTTGCCCTTGAGGAGTTCCTCCTTGACTTGGAGAGCGGCCTTGCTTTTCTCGAGTTCGGCGGCGGCCTTAGCCTCCGCGACTTTCTTCTCGGCCTCTTTATTCGCGTTGTCGAGTATCTGGTCAGCGCTTTGTCCTGCTCGCTCGCGGGAGCGTTTCATGCCGGTACTGCAAATAAAGTATGCGGCGGTTCCGCCGATCAGTATCCCAACCACCGCGCATATCGCGCCTACTAGTGTTGTTACGTCCATATGACCTCCATATAATATATGTAAAGGGCGACGGCAGCCCGGGATTGGCTCGAGGTTTAAGTGAAGACGAGCGCAGTCCTGTGGCGGTACCTTGCACCTATCACTACATTATAACATAAAACTCGCGATTTGTCAAGTACTTTTTTGCACAATTGCACATTATCCTCAAATGTCGTACGCTAAACATACTAAGAGATGAAATTTTCCGAAAAATGTGAATTTTGCCTTGACATTTTCGTCAATTTGTGTTTAACTACTTACCATAGGCCGAATATCGGTTCCTTACTCGCGCATAGAAAAGAGAAAGTGAGACTTCTACAATGAAGGCTACCGGAATCATCCGACCCATCGACCAACTCGGACGCATCGTAATCCCCAGCGAGCTTCGCAAAGCCATGAACCTTAAGCAAGACGACCGCCTTGAGATCTTCGTCAGCGATAACAGCATTATCCTGCGAAAGCTCGAGTACTCTTGTACATTCTGCGGGGAGCGTGAGTCCCTTGTCGAGTATTGCGAACAGATGATCTGCTCCAAGTGCCTTGAAACCCTGAAAAAGCTATAGTTTGTACGCTAGCCGTCAGATGGTGTTGCCGCGTCCTCACGCCGACGGTCGCCCGGCTCGCACCGCAAGCTTCCGGAGCCGCTCTATTGTATATCCGTCCTGCACGCTCACTCGGGCTCCCCGTGAGCGTGCGTGCTCTACCTTAGACCTGTCCTAAAACGCCGCAGTACGAGGCGGACGACCGCCGATGTTTTTTCACAGCCTCAATTCAGCAACGGCGATGCATAGAAAGAATACTTCAAGTAGGGAGGACAACGACGTAATGCGGGGTTTCAGGATAGGTCTATTGAAAAAATGCTTGATTTTTCAGCCAAGTTGAGGTATACTACCAAAAGAAGGAGCGGTAACGCTCCGCGATGAATAGGAGGGGAACCCAATGGACTTGAAAGGCAGTAAGACAGAGGCGAATCTGTGGGAGGCGTTCGCGGGCGAAAGTAAGGCGCGTACCAAGTACGACTTCTACGCGAGCAAAGCGAAAAAAGACGGGTACGAGCAGATCTCGGCATTCTTTACGGAGACTGCGAATAACGAGAAGGAGCACGCCGAGATCTGGTACAAGAAGCTCGGCGGAATCGGTGACACCATCGAGAACCTTGAGGACGCGGCAGCCGGAGAAAACTATGAGTGGGTTTCCATGTACGCTGGCTTCGCCGCGACAGCGCGTGAGGAGGGCTTCAACGACATCGCCGCCCTGTTCGACGGAGTCGCGGCGATCGAGAAGAGCCACGAGGAACGCTATAACGCGCTTCGCGCCAACATCGCCGAGGGCAAAGTCTTCAAGCGTGCCGAAGGGACGTACTGGATTTGCCGCAACTGCGGTCACGTCTACGTCGGCGCTCAGCCCCCGGCAGTGTGCCCGGTGTGCTCGCACGCCAAGGCGTACTTCCAGCTCCTCGTACAAAGCTACTAGATTCTTACGGCGCGTGGTAACGCGGATTACGCCGCACGGTAACTCGAACTCGGGAGTTGTCGCGAAAAAACACTTGACAAATCGGCAAAAGTGTGGTATAATGTTCGAGATGGCGGTCAGAGACGATCGGCGGAGACGCGGGTAACCCGCGTCTGCACGTTGGTCGCGTCGCCGTTCGACTTCAGGAGGAGGTGTACTGCCTGCGACAGGCTCTGCTATGGTATACCGTTGTTACTCACAAAAGAAGCGCGGGTTCGATATCGAGGCTCGCCAAGTACTTGCCGATTTGAAAGAGAATCTGCGCCTGAACGGTCTGACGCACGTCGTGATCGCGAACCGCTATGACGTGGAGGGCGTCACTGCCGAGCAGTACAAGCTTGCGAAACTTCTGGTGCTGTCGGAGCCGTCCTGCGATGACGCCTTTGACGAGTCGTTGCCGGAGCTTGACGAGCTGTGCTTCACGCTTGCCGTTGAGGCTCTGCCCGGTCAGTACGATCAGCGCGCCGACAGCGCGGCTCAATGCATTCAAGCCGTTACGATGAGCGACCGCCCGAGCGTTTCGTACGCGAAGGTCTACCGCTTCACCGGCAAAATCTCCGAGGCTGATAAGCTCCGCGTTAAGTCGTACCTCATCAACCCCGTCGATAGCCGAGAGGCCTCACCCGAGAAGCCGTGCACGCTCGCACGGTGCTTCCCCGAATCGGCTCCGCCCG
>JAITGH010000117.1 GCA_031280855.1 Oscillospiraceae bacterium
CTTGGAGTTCGACCCGCTGCCGCCGTACAGCAGCGGCTTCACATCCTGCGAGTCCCCGCACAGCAGCAGTCCCGTGCCCTGCGGCCCGTACAAACCCTTGTGACCCGGCATCGCCACGAACTGTGCCCCCAGCCTTGCGAAGTTCAGCGGTATCGTGCCCGCCGATTGCGACGCGTCGATAATAAGCGGGATCCCGCGCTCCCGGCATAGCTCCGCGATCTTCTCAATCGGCAGGATAAATCCGAACGCGTTCGAGACATGGTTGACGACACATAGCGCGGTGCCCGGCGTTAAAGCCTCGTTGTACGCGTTAAGCGTTGACGCTTGGTCGAACAGCGCACCTCTGGCGACGGCGATCTCCGCGCCCGACGCGGTGACCGGGCGATAGACGGAGTTGTGCTCGTATCCCGAGATAACGGTGCGCCGCCCGCGCTTAGAAAGCGCGTTGATCGCGATGTTAAGCCCGTGAGTCGCGTTCGACGTAAACACGACGTTCTCCGGCGACGGCACGCGGAAATAGTCTGCGGCAAATTTCCGGCAGTTGAACGCAAGCTCCGCCGCGTCCGCCGCCGCGCTGTGGCTGCTTCTGCCCGGCGATGCAAGGGAGGCCGCGGCGGCGCTCATCGCCTTCGCTACTGCGGCCGGCTTCTGCATTGTCGTCGCGGCACTGTCAAAATAGATCATCGTCGGGCTCCCTTGAATAGTAATTAGTGATTAGGAATTAGGGGAACGGGGGACGCAAACCACGGAGGAGTTGGCAGAGTTCAGGCGTAAAGCCACGGAGCTTCACAGCACCTCTGAAACTCGAGCCCATCAGGGCGCGAGAGTTTCCCTCCGTAGTTGCAGAGACTAATGCGGGGCCGGCGTCACGCCGGTGTCAAACTTTTTTCAAGAAGTTTGCATTCTTAACCCCCGTACGTCTCAATACATATTATCAAAAGCCCCTCGTAACCCCCGCGCTATGCGTCGGCGACGGAGCCGTCCGGGCGGTACAGGTAGACTTTGCCACGCTCGATACCGTTGCTGTTCAGCAGCGCGAGGATCTCGCTGATCTGGCGTTCCGGAACTTTGACGGCGTAGGAGCAGCCGCCCTCCGAGACCTCCGCCGGAGGCCGCATTACTTTCGCATAGTATCCCGCCTGAACTACTAGGTTTGCGATCCGATACGCCTGTGATTGCGTTCGGCACATAATTAAGTACGAAATCATTGTTATCCGGCTCCTTCAATACTAGAGTAGCTGATCAGCAGCGGTTGCAATTGTCTGCCGTCCAGCGCGGCGGCGATCGCCTGCGGAATCCGTGAGAAGTCCGATTGCAGCGAGGTCGGCTTACCCTCCGCGTCGTCTTGACCGAACGGTACGAAGTAGTGTCCGGCTCGGTTCAACAGAGCGCCGATGTTCGGCGCGTTCATACTAAGCGCGTCATTCGTCGACGGCGCGATCAGCACGGGTCGGCGATTCCGCAGGTGAGCCTTATACGCCAGTGTCACGCTCGTATCGCTTACCCCGTGCGCAAGTTTCGCAAGCGTATTCCCGGTCGCGGGAGCGATTACCAGCAGGTCGAGCAGCTTCTTCGGCCCGATCGGCTCCGCCGCCGCTATCGTGGAGATCGCCGCACGTCCGCATATCGCCTCCAGCCGAGCGCGGTAGTCGCTCGCGCTGCCGAACCGAGTGTCGGTGCCGTACGCATTCGCCGACATGATCGGGACTACCTCGTACTCGTCGGCGATACGCTCCAGCGCGTCGAACACCGCGTCGAATGTGCAGAACGATCCGCACATCGCGAATCCTATTGTCTTCATATTACCGGGTCTCCTTGAAGTTGAGATGGTGCGCCGAGGATAGAGAAGATCGAGTCGCGTATAATCATCGCCGCGCTGATCGGCGCGGTCTTACCTGGCAGTCCGAGCGCGTGGATTACGCGTATACCGAAGCGCTCCGCCGTCTTCATGTCGACTCCGCCGGGCTTCGACGCGAGATCGATTATCGTCGCGCTCCGTGCAAGCGCGAGTGCGCTCGAGTCCAGCATTCTCGCGGGTGCGGTGTTGAAGATGACGTCGTAGCGTGAAAGCTCCACGGGAGCGGAGCGATAGTCGGACTCGCGGTAGCCGTACGCGCTCACCCACGCCTTATCGGTGGCAGACCGCGCATAGACGGCAACGTCCGAGCCCATGCCGCGCAATCGGTGCGCAAGCAGTTTCCCGATCCGCCCGAACCCGATGACGAGCGACCTCGAGTTACACAGCGTGAACGCGGTCTCGCGAAGCGCGGTCTCGATCGCGCCCTCGGCGGTCAGCAGCGCGTTCGCAACCGCGAACGGCTCGCCGGAGCTGTAGTCGAGCAGAGTCAGACCGAGCCGCTCCGCCTCCGCATTCTGCGCTGCGGTTACGTTGCCCGCAAGAATGTATTGCTCCGGGCGCAGAGCGCTCATCAGCTCGTCGTTCCACTTGAATGGGATCGGGAAGACGACCGCGTCCGCAAGCGTGATGTCGGACGTTAACCTCGGCAGGAGTTTCGCAAGTTCGATATAGCGGGTGTCGCCGTCGCTTTGCGCGGTTCCGGCTATCGCGAACGAGAAGTCGTTTTTCATTGTGTTCACCTCGCACTATACTATTGACAAGACAAGCCGGGTGTGATATAATCACTAAAAATTCTTTTGCCGGATCCCGGCACTATTAAAGGAGAGACGCTATGATTCCGAAGATCATCCACTTCTGCTGGTTCGGCGGGAATCCGAAGTCGCCGCTTATCATGAAGTGCATGGACAGCTGGTCGCGATTCTGCCCCGACTGGACGATCATGGAGTGGAACGAGCAGAACTTCGACGTAAACATCTGCGATTACGTGCGCGAAGCGTACGAGGCGCGGAAGTTCGCCTTCGTATCAGACTATGCGCGGCTGTACGCTCTTGTGAATTACGGCGGCATCTACCTCGACACCGATTGTGAGCTGCTCAAGCCCATCGACGCGTTCCTGGTTCATGAAGCCGTGTCAGGGTTCGAGAAACCGACCATCATCCCGACCGCGCTTATGGGCTGCCGTAAAGATTACCCGCTTTTCTCCGAGCTGCTGGAGCGCTACCACTCCAGGCACTTCCTGCAGCCGGACGGAAGTTTCGACATGACCGCGAACGTCTACGACATTACCGCCGCGCTCTCCGATAGCGGGTTCGTTCCAAACAACAAGCTTCAAACCGTGCGAGGGTTCACTCTCTACCCGCAGGAGTGGTTCTGCCCCTTCGACTGGAGTACCAAGAAGATGGAGGCTCTGACCGATAACACTCACGCGATCCACTACTTTGACGGCTCGTGGCTGCCGAAATCGACGAAGCTGAAGGACTCGATCATGCGGAAGCTTCCGGCTCCGCTTCGGAACGCGCTGCGCGGCGCGAAGCGTTCGCTCAAGGGCGGTTGACGCGGGTTTACCCATGCGACTATACAAATGAAAGGTTAATTTTGACACTTATGATACGAACACATACATGCGGAGAACTGCGGGAGTCGCACATCAGTCAGCGCGTCACGCTGTGCGGCTGGATCGCCTCGGTGCGCGACCACGGCGGAGTAACTTTCATCGACCTACGCGACCACTACGGCGTTACGCAAGTCGTACTGCACGGGCTTGACGCTCCCCCCAGAGAGAGTGCGATCTCCGTTGTCGGCGAGGTCAAAGCTCGAGCGGCGGAGCAGTACAACGCGAAGCTGGAGACGGGCAGCGTGGAGCTTCACGCGTCCGGATTAACGGTGCTCGGTGCGGCGCGGAACATGCTTCCGTTCGAGGTCGACGGCTCCCGCGCTGTCAAGGAGGAGACTCGCCTGAAGTACCGATTCCTCGACCTGCGCAACGAGGAGATGCACCGCCTGATGGTACTGCGTGCGAGCATCTTCCGATTCCTGCGCTCCAAGATGGAGGAACTGGGCTTCCTGGAGGTCAACACCCCGATCCTGACGGCGTCGTCACCGGAGGGGGCGCGTGACTACCTCGTGCCGTCTCGGATCCACCCCGGCAAGTTCTACGCACTGCCGCAAGCTCCGCAACAGTTCAAGCAGTTGCTGATGGTCAGCGGGTTCGACCGTTATTACCAGATCGCGCCGTGCTTCCGTGACGAGGATCCGCGTCAGGATCGACTGTGCGGCGATTTCTACCAGCTCGACCTCGAGATGGCGTTCGCCGACCAAGAGGACGTGTTCAACGTCGCGGAGCGCGTCTTCACCTCCCTGTTTGCAGAGTTCGCGCCCGGCAAACACGTCACCGCCGCGCCGTTCCCGCGAATCCC
>JAITGH010000088.1 GCA_031280855.1 Oscillospiraceae bacterium
AACCCGTGGTACGCGCTGTCATAGCCGCTGGCGACGTAGCGGCTCTTGAATCCCTCGCAATGGATCGGTACGATCTTCGCGGACAGGCGATCGTCAAGCTCCGTAACCAGGCTGTCGATGTCGTCGCCGATGATTCCGGGCACGCAACCGTTCGCAATGATGATCGCGTCCGGGTGGTACTCCTTCTCGGCGTAGAGTACGGCGTCGCGAAGTTTATCGAGCCCGCCTTTCACGACGTCCAACTCGTCAAGGTTCGTGTGAAGCCAGATGAACTCCTCATCGCGCTTGCCCTTAGAGGCTCGCATTGTCTTACGCAGTCCGCCCTGCCCGACGAAGCCGGAGCAACAGCCGAGCGGCGAGTGCACGATTACCACTACGTTCGTCAAACTGCTGACGATTCCGACCGCCAACATCAGTTGGCAACCACCGCTTTGCGCGAACTTGCGGTCTTGAAGTTGCGCACAGCCTGATTGCACGTCCTCGACCAGCTGATGGCACTCCCCGCAGTATGCGGAGCATACGCCGATACGGGTCTCTCGAACCGGCGGTGCGGTTTGCTTATCAAATCCGTAGCTTAGCGTGTTTGAATACTTGCTCATTGTCTCCTCCTATCTCGCGCTCACGAGGTTCGTGAGCAAATCTTCAACGAGCGTCAACGCGCCCTTGTACCCGGCGTAGCCCTTGTTAAGCACGACGCGATTGCTGACGGGGAACGGTACCGCGAGGAATCCCGCGCCCAGCTTGGCGGCGAGCCCGCTTTCTATCCCGGTTCCAACAACGTAAGCGGGACTTAGCGCGTCGTAGTACTTCTTATTGGTGTTGTTCTCCCGGCTGTTGCGCACGTGCTTGAGAATCTGCCCCGCCTGTTGCTCGAAGACTATGGTTGGCTTAGTCTCACTGCTGATGTCGTCGAACAGCTTCAAATACGCGGCTTGAGCGTCCTCGTCCGTGATGTCGTTGATAGCGGTGAGGTGCGGTATCCAGCCGAGATCGTTGGCGAGGAACCGCGTGAGCGTGTGCGCGTAGTATCCGTCGGCCGCGACGATCGCATAGCGTTGGAAATCGATGTCGCTGTAGATGTCCACAATCCGCTCCAGGAAGGAGTAGTAGTACGTCGTCTCACTGGCGATAACGCGGTCTACGAGCGCGGCGTCGATTTTAAGCGCGTCGGCGACCTTGCGCAGGAACTGCTCGGTGCCGAACGGCCCGATGGGCAGCTCCGCTTGAAGCGTCGGGATATTCTGCAAGCGACCCAGCTCCTCGGCGGGCTTAAGCCCCGCGTTGGGCGACAGCACGACGTTCAACACTGCCTCGCCGTAGCTCTTGATATCCGCGACGGTTACCCCCGTCCCGAAGAAGGTATTCGCCTTCACTCCGATTTTGCCGAGCAGCTCCGTAATCAGGTCGAGGTTCCCGCGATAGAACACGTCGTGACCCGGCACTACGCCGAAGATGTTGACGGCCTGAACCTTCCGGTCGGCAAGCGGGATTACGTCGGTGGCGAGCGCGGTCATTACCGCGTCGTACCCCGTCAGCGTATTGCCGAGGAATCCCGGTGAGCTTACTCCAACGACGTTGCGGTCGCGGAACCGCCGTGCAACGCTGACCGCGTCGTCGCCGATGATCTCGACTTGACACCCCGTCAGCACGATGTACAAATCTCCGTCCAGCGCGTGCAGTGTGCTTTCGATTTGCTCCTCAAGCCGATCCTCTCCGCCGAAAACAACGTTGTTCTCCGCGATGTTGCTTGTCGGGATCATCTGACCTCCGCAGTAGCCGACGCCGCGATAGCCCGCCGCAGTGTTGTAGGTTCCCGATAACCCGGAGGCGCAACCTCCGGCGGCGTGCACGATCGGCACGGTTCGCGCAAGACCGTTGACCGTGGTTATCGCTCCGCCCAGAGCGCATGAGAATTTCGCCCGTTCAATGAATGTGCTTGTTGCCATTTCTTCTCCTCTCGCTACTTTCCGAATCTTAGTTTTTCCGTCTTGTCGATCTGAACGACCTTGCCGTCTTGCACGATGAGCGTAACGGAGCCAAACTTCAGCTCCTTCAACAGCTCCAGAAGCTTAGAAAGCTGATCGTCGGACAACACTTGCGCCGGTAACGCCGTCATATCATCGCCTCCTCCGCGATTGCCTCACTCACGTTGACAGTGGAAGTGATTTCTCGCGCCCGGACGGGCTCCTTGTCTTGAAGCAGCTCCCGGACTCTGTGAGTGATGATGTTGAAGTCCGTGGTATCTCGAACTTGCGAGACTCTGCGAGGGCGCGGCAGGCCGACGTCGATGACCTCTTTAATGCGCCCGGGGCTTTTACTGACGACGGCGACCCTATCCGCAAGCCCGACCGCTTCCTCTATGCTGTGCGTTACGAAGATGACCGTCTTGTTAGTCTTCTCCCAGATGGAGAGCAATTCGTCCTGCATGGTCTCACGGGTTTGAGCGTCGACTGCGGCGAACGGCTCATCCATGAATAGTGCCTCCGGGTCATAGGCGAGCGCTCTGGCGATTGCGACGCGCTGTTGCATTCCACCGGATAGCTCATACGGGTAGTGGTTCTCGAACCCCTCAAGTCCGACAAGCTTGATGAAGTGCGCGACGATCTCCGCACGTTCTCGCTTCGGGGTACGCTTGATCTCCAAGCCGAACTCTATGTTCTTGCGTACACTGCGCCATGGGAACAGCGCGTAACCTTGAAGCACGATACCGCGATCGAGCGACGGTGCGCTGATCGGCTTGCCGTCGATGAGGATCTGACCCTCGTCCGCTTTCGCAAGCCCGACGAGAATGTCAAGCAGGGTACTCTTCCCGCACCCGGAGGGTCCGACGACCGTTACGAACTCGCCCGCCTGCACTGTCAGGTTGAAACCTGACAGTGCGTGGAACGGCTCGTTCGTGCCCCGCTTCTTGAAGGTGCGACCGAGACCGCGTATTTCAATCTTTGCCGGAACGTCCGGAACTCCGGAACGTTCGAAGCGTGAATCCTGAGCCATAGCTTCCCCTTACTGGAACTGCGTTGTCGTAATGTCCTCAAGCT
>JAITGH010000125.1 GCA_031280855.1 Oscillospiraceae bacterium
CTGCGCTTCGGGACTCCGCCCTCGGGCATACAGTACGTGCAACGCAAGTTACACAGATCCGTGACCGATAATCGCATATATGTAATGTCGCGTCCAAATCGATCTTTCATACGGGCACCCTATACGCGGTAATCAGCGAGCCTGCGGGAACCTCCGGACTGTTTGCGGGGAACTCTGCCAGTAAGTCCGCACCGGCAAACGATGATATTACGCCTCCGGTTTGACCGCCGACCTCAACGAACCACGCCTTGCCGCCATCGAGTTCTAAGCGCCCGCGTATGACGCGCACGCGAGTCGACAGCTTCGTGAACGCGTGCTTGAGGTAAACCTCGACAGGGGCGGGGAAGCACTCGGCAAGTCCGCGCAGCTTGTTGAGATATGGAAGTGCGATCCGCAGTAGTTGCATAATCGCGGCTCCGGGATTGCCGGACAGCGAGAGTATGAGCCTGCCGTCCTTGACGAATGCACCGATCGCGCCGCCGGGCTTCATTCGCGCCTTCGAGAAAAGTGTGTCCGCACCGAGGATCTGCGCGGCGTCGAACGCATAGTCGTAATCGCCGACAGAGACGCCTCCGGTCGTTATGACAAGGTCGCACTTCCCGAGCGCGTCAGCGATTTTAGCGGCGATCGCGTGTGCATCGTCGCGTACTACTCCGCCGCTAACCGCGTCGAACCCCAAACCGCGCAAATATGACGACAGCGAGTACGCGCTGCTGTTGTAGATCTTCGCGGGCGGGAGCGGCTCTCCGGCTTCGATGAGCTCGGAACCGGTGTTGATTATAATCGCGCTTGGAAGCCTGAATACGGGAAGCTCAAAGCGTCCCGCACTTGCGGCAATGCCAATGAGCGGAGGCGTTAGCAGCGTACCGCGTGCGGCGATAACGGCACCGGCCTTGACGTCCTCGCCGACGCGAGTAACATCTTGCCAAGGTATCAGCGGACGAGTAACGCTGACCTCGGTATCGTTGAACTGAGTATACTCGAACTTGACGGTCGCGTTCGCTCCGTCAGGTATCGGCGCACCCGTGAGGATTTTCGCGGCGAACCCGCGTTCGAGGCGGCGCGACGGAGCGGTTCCCGCCGGGATTTCCTCTGTAAGCGTGAGGGTGACCGGATTCACGGCGGTTGCGGTTGCGGTATCCTCCGCGATGAGCGCGTATCCGTCAAACGGACTGCGGTCGAACGGCGGTACGGCAACGTCTGCCGTGAGCTCACTTGCGAGCACGCGATTCAGTGCGCAGGGCAGGGCGACGGTCTCGGCAGCCGCTGTAACCGGTAGGTCAAAAAGAATCGTGCGGGCTTCATCGGGCGTAACGTTAGTCTTCATAATCGCTCTCTTCACGGTTGGAATTACTACATTCAACGATTCGCTTTGCGACAAGTATCGACAGTTTCATTTTAGCACAAACTCAGGCAGTTGTCAACACAGTTTTTCGTTATTTTTCACAAACTGTCAAAATAAGCGGCAGGGTTGTGACAAATATCGGAAAAAAACTTCCATTATTTTTGGGGTTTCATAATCTTTGCCTTGGTGCTATAATGCAGTTATTCTAAACTTAGGGGGAAAAACCATTGAAACGCTTAAGAAAGATAATTTTCCTAACGCTGGCGGCGGTGCTGATACTTGGAGCAACTCCGACCGCAGTTAGGGCGGCAGATCCCATCGAGTTACGAGTGCTCGAGCTGGTGAACGAGGAGCGCGCAGAGCGCGGGCTTGACCCGCTGATCTGGAGCGACGATGCATACAACGCGGCTCTGATCCGCGCTGCCGAAGTATTGCAGAGCTTCTCACACACGCGTACGAATAACACGCAGTTCAGCACGGTATTTGCGGAAGTCGGGATCCGCTATACATATGCGGCGGAGAACATCGCGTACGGTTACACTTCAGCCGAGAGCGTCGTGGAGGCATGGATGAACAGCGCGGGGCACCGAGCGAATATCCTCAGTACGAACGTGAAGTATATGGCAGTAGCTGTGAGAGTCGGCGGAACCTACAGTCCGGCGTGGGCGCAAGAGTTCTACAGCGGCACTCCCGCGCCCAGCGCGAAGCCCGGCGCAACTCCCGCGCCCAACGCGAAGCCTAGCGTGACTCCCGCGCCCAGCGCGAAGCCCGGCGCGACTCCCGTGCCCAGCGCGAAGCCCGGCGTACCGGATGTGCCTCAACCGTCACAGTTGTTTCCGGATTGTACCGTCGTGGTGATTCCGTCGGGTTCGGGAATTCCGTACGAGTCTCCGCGCTATCAGCCGCCGGAGTGGGATCGCCCGTCCCAAGCTCCGCAACAGTGGTATTGGATCGGCTGACGCTACATCTCCCCGGCAAGCTCCGACATTTGCGACCAGTATCGCTTCGGCATGAGTGACATGCGGCAGCGCGGGTTATACCGCTCCGGGATTGCGAGCGTATCGTAGAACAACTTCCACAAGGCTTGGAAATCGCGCTCACGCTCCGAGGGCGCGTCGAACTCGATGCTGTCGGCGTATGCGAATTTATATCGTCCGAGTTCCGATAGTACGGCGACTCCGTGAGTTTTGTCGAATATTGCAAGATTCTCCATTGGGAACCGATTCGCGAAGTGCGGCGCAAGTAACGGCAGCACAAAGTTTTTAGGCTCGATTGTCGAGGTCAGCACGCCGTTGACCTCGACAAATCGCACGAATCCCTTGTAGTGATCCGACTCCTTGCCAAGGTGAACGAGTGCCGCGTTAAGCGGCGCGACTCGATCGTCGGCGAGCATCGACAGAGACTTCACGCCCACTTTGAACGCGAGCCGCACGAAGTCGAGGATGCGAATTTCCTTGTCAGGCAAACAAGTGAGAAACGCACGTTGGACGAAGTCGAGCGTACCGATTTTGGTCAGACCGCGTTGGACGCGATCCGACTTCGCGCGGTCGGTGAGAATCTCGCGCACGGGGAATAACGTAGCTTGATCCTCGCCGCTCGGAAAGATTAACACGGGCGACTCTTGAAGCGCGTATGCGTCGAAGATGCACGTCAGCAATCCGTAGAACGTGCCGTCGTAGCAATACGCTATATTTGACCTGTCAGACATTTTTGATACTCCGTAGAGTCAAAGAGGCTCAACTGTACTGTGTCAGGCAAGTAAGAACGCTTTACAGCCTCCTCGCTCATAAGCCCGCGCATGATGGCGTCCGGGTGAGTACGCAGCCCGTCACGCTGTTTTCCTTTACACGTAATGAAGTACTGGCATCGCTTTAGCGAGATGCGCATCTTCGGTAAGTCGTCATAGTCAAGCGATTTCGCACGTCTTGCGGAGACGATGCGATTGCATCCGGTGACGCCGAGTCCGGGGACGCGCAGCAGAACCTCAAGCGGAGCGGTATTGATCTCGACGGGGAAGTGCTCCATATGATGCAGCGCCCAATGGCACTTCGGGTCGAGTGCTTGGTTGAAGTTCGGGTCGTCATCGTTGAGAAGTTCCTCGGAGGTGAATCCGTAGAACCGAAGCAGCCAGTCGGCTTGGTAGAGACGGTGCTCACGCAGTAAAGGCGGACTACTTGTCAGAGCGGGCAGCCCTTCGCGATCCTGTACGGGAATGTATGCGGAGAAGAAGACTCGCTTGAGGCTGTATTTCTTGTACATCGCTTCGGTAAGCCGCAGGATTTGAACGTCCGGTTCCGCAGTCGCGCCGACGATCATCTGGGTCGATTGCCCTGCCGGAGCGAACCGCTGACGCGGCGGCTCGAACCTTGTTATCGCACCGGGAGTTCGAACGGTTAGCTCTCGGCTGTTCTTGCTCTCCTCGCTGATTTGCCGCATTGGTTGCAAGATCGAGCCTTTCGGCTTGTTGGGAGCGAGCGCGTTGAGACTGACCTCCGACGGAAGCTCTATGTTTACGCTCATGCGGTCGGCGAGTAATCCGAGCTGTTCGACGAGTTGAGCGTCCGCGCCCGGGATCGCCTTTGCGTGTATGTATCCGCGGAACCGGTACTCTTCGCGAAGCAACCGTAGTGTTACGATCATCTGCTCCATTGTGTTGTCGGCGTTGCCGATGACCGCAGAACTTAGGAACAAGCCCTCGATATAGTTGCGGCGGTAAAACTGGATCGTCAGATCCGCAAGCTCACGAGATGTAAAGGTCGATCGCATTACGTCGCCGTTCGAGCGTCGGTTGATGCAGTACTGGCAATCGTACGCGCACGCGTTGCTTTGCAGCACTTTCAAAAGCGAAACGCAGCGCCCGTCTGACGTAAACGTGTGGCAGATCCCGCCGGCGGCAGAGTTCCCGATGCTACCGCGCTCCCCGGAGCGATCAAGCCCGCTGGATGTACACGCGACGTCGTACTTCGCCGCGTCTGACAGGATTCGCAGTTTCTCACTTATTTCCATAACTGTAGTCTTCCATCGTTATCAACTCCGCTTCAGGCGGAGGATCTTGGAGCAGCGGAGACAGGTGCGTCACAAAGATCCAGCTTGCGCCTCGCCGCTCGATTGCCGACAGGATGTGGCGTATCGCCTCCGCGCCCTCGGCGTACGACGTTGTTTGGAACGTCTCGTTAAGCAATAGGAGTTCAGCCTTCCCGATGTGCGCGTAGATCCCCGCAAGTTCCGCGACTTCCTGCTCGAAGCGTCCGGCTTCATCGAGTTTTCCGAGCTGCTCGGCTTTCGAGAACTGTGAGTGCACGTAACCGAAGTAGGGAACCTCGGCAGTTTGAGCGCATACAGGCAATCCTGCGGAAGCGAAAATACTTAACAGACCGATCGCTCGAATGAAGCTCGTTTTACCGGCGGCGTTCTCGCCGCGAATGAGTACTCCGCGCAGGGCAGGGAAGTCCGACGAGTTCGCGACAATCTGCGCACTCGTCAGACCCTCGGCAAGCAGCAGCGGATCGAAGATCCCGGCTGCATGAATGCGGTCAGAGAAGCGCGGGAATGTAAAGTGCATACCCTTGCCATGCAGATAGTCGCATAGCAGTGTTGCGGTCGTGTAAAAGTCCAGTTCCCGGGAAATACCGTGGAAGACTTCGTACAGCGCACCGGCGGTCGCCGTCATGGCGCGGTAAAGTTCGTACATCGACTCTCGAAGCAGCGCCCTCGATTGATCCGCGTGGAACTCCCCGAGGTCAACGCTGCCGTCGTCGATCTTCTTACGGAACACTCGCCGGATGAACGGAGTCTCGACGATCTCGGCGATTGTAGTAATGCTCGCAAGCTTTACAGCGAAGTCGTCAGCGAATTGCACGCGAGCCTCAATCTCGTACGCCTCCGGAGAGTCGAGCGGAAACAGTTCCGCGATGCGGTTAAGCTCGTCCAGGGAGTCGTTGCGGGAGGTCTCCAGCAACCATTTTTGAAGCTCTCGCAAACCGTCGGACTCCGGGATGTGCTCCGCCAGCGAGTCGTGGACTGACTTGAAGTATGACACGGTACTGCGGACAAAGTCAGCGGTAGCTTTGAGCGAAGCGTACACTCCCAGAGAGAGCCGTAACTCCTGCCAGTTCCGGCGCAGGTCGTCGTACCCCGTCAGCATCTCGCGCAGGTCGTCGAGAAGCTCTCGGTCAGTGAGGAAGTCGCGAAGTATCGCTTGCCGCCGAATCGCATTCGCGGCTGTGGAGCGTGAGGAGAGAACTTGCAGGAACGCGGCGCGGCGCTCCGGCGAAGGCTCGAACTCCGTTAAAAGGCGGTCGACCAGAAGGTCGGACATCGCGGATTAAGCGGTCTCCGAGATACTCAGATCGGGCTCCATGAATAGTAAACTGAATCTCATATCCCTATTATACCACAACTCGGTGCGAAATGCAAGCTTTTTTTATGATCTTTGTCAACTTTTTTTGAAAAAAATAGTTTGAATGGTGAAAAAAAGCTTGACAGAGGGTTATACGCGTGTTAGAATGGATTTGAAGTAATAGAGGAAAAGATGAATGGGCAGAGCTGTCGTTTTCATATCAGGGAAAGGTGGTACGGGCAAGACGTCGGCGGTCGCCGCAGTTAGCTCGTATCTTGTGTTACAGGGTAAAAGCGTTGTATGCGTTGACGCTGACCCTCTTGGGGGGCTGGATCTCGCGCTTGGAGTCGGCGAACGTACGTTGTACAATCTTGGCGATGCCGCCGGAGGCGCGTGTTCGCTTAAGGATGCGTTGATCGAGATCAACGAAGTCCCGCCCGGACAGGCGCGTCATATAGGGCAATTCCGCTTCGCAAGTCTCGGAACAGGCGATTCGGTGTTCGCGGCACTTGCGGAGAATCTGAAGAAGCGTTGCGATTGGCTGCTAATCGATGCGCCGGCAGGGTTAAGCGTTGACTATCCGGCGGATACCGCGATTTACGTTGTCAACGCGGATTCGGTTAACTACCGTGCGGCGTCGATGATCGGGGTAAGCGGAGACTTTGCGAACTCGTTCATGATCGCGAACCGCGTGAAGCCAAACCTATTGGCTCGCTTCGACGCTACTCTGGACGACGCCATCGACACCGTAGGCGTACGGTTACTCGGATACGTTCCGGAGGACGAGACCGTGACGACGGCTATGCTGAGAGGTCGGCCGCTCGCGTTCTACAAGCTTCACTCCGACGAAAGCCCCGCGCAACGCTCCTACCGTGAGATTTGCGATCGACTGGTCAACAATGCGGATCTGTTTTACAGCCGAGCCGGTTGAGTGTCGGTAACCGCCTCACCGAAGCGTTGGTTGTTCGGATAATTCATGTGCCGCGTATGACTTCATTTACGGAGGTAACCACTGTGAACATCGCGCTGTTGGCGCACGATAATAAGAAGGAACTGCTCGGGCAGTTCTGCTTTGCGTACCGAGCGATACTTGCTGAACATAGACTAAACGCGACCAGCGGAACCGGGCACCTGATAATCGACTCTACCGCGTTGCCGGTTCGTCTGTGTCTTTCAGGAGTGCTTGGAGGGCGTGAGCAAATCGCCGCCCGTATCGCCTACAATGATATTGACCTTGTGATCTTCTTCTGTGACCCGTATCACGTAAGATACAGCGACGACTTGGCGCAAATCTCTAAGATGTGTGACCAGTACTCGATCCCGCTTGCGACGAACGTTGCGACGGCGGAGGTGCTGATCCTCGGGCTTCAGCGCGGAGATCTCGCTTGGCGGGACATTGTGCGCGGCCGCAAGTAGCGGCGTACTCAGGAGGTTACCATGGCACTCACGATTACTCGACCGCGCGGCACGCTTGACGTCACGCCGGACGAAGTCTATAAGCGGCACCACATAGAGCGAATCGCCGCCGAGGTCGCCCGCGATTTCGGGTTCCGCGAGATTCGCTTCCCGACGTTCGAGCACACTGAGCTATTCCTGCGCGGAGTCGGCGATACCACTGATGTCGTTCAAAAAGAGATGTACACGTTTGAGGATAAGGGCGGCCGCAGTATCACTCTGCGCCCGGAAGGTACCGCCAGCACGGTTCGAGCCTGCCTGGAGAATTCGCTTCTCGCGGCCGGGTTGCCTGTAAAGGCATATTACATTACTCCAATGTTCCGGTATGAGAAGCCGCAGAGCGGTCGACTGCGTGAGCATCACCAGTTCGGGGTCGAGGTCTTCGGAGCCGACGGCGCGGAGGCAGACGCGGAAGTCGTCCAGTTGGGCGCGGAGTATCTGCGTAGGCTCGGTATCGCGAAAGTGAGGCTCGAGCTTAACTCTATCGGCTGCCCCGAGTGCCGTCCGAAGTTCTTAGAGGCGCTGCTGACCTACTTCAATGAGCGGCTCGACAAACTTTGCGAGACGTGCAAGGGACGCTTGACTCGCAACCCGCTTCGCGTACTCGATTGCAAAGTCGACGAGTGTCAAGCCGTCGCAAAGGACGCGCCGATCGGGCTGGATTTCCTTTGCGACGATTGCTCCGACCACTTTGAGAAGCTTAAGGGCTATCTTAAGCTTGCGGAGCTTGACTTCACGGTGAACCCGCGAATCGTGCGCGGTTTCGACTATTATACTCGTACGGTGTTTGAGTTCGTCTCGGAAAGTATCGGAGCGCAAGGCACGGTGATCGGCGGCGGACGATACGACGGCTTAGTAGAGACCGTCGGAGGAGCGCATACGCCCGGACTCGGGTTCGGCAGTGGGATCGAGCGCATGTTACTGCAACTCGACGCTGAAGCGATCGAGATCCCGAAGCCGAACGGAGTGAGCGTGTTCGTGGCGATGGCGGATTCTGCGGCGGACTCGCTGATTCAACGTCTCGTTACTGATCTGCGCAATGCGCGAGTGTCTGCCGAGCGTGACCTTATGGGGCGCAGCCTTAAGGCTCAGTTGAAGTATGCGGATCGATCGCTAGCAGAGTATACGCTCGTCATCGGCGGTGATGAGATTGCCGGTGGGGTTGCGAATCTCAAGCCGATGCGCGGCGGCGGCGAAACCGTCAGCGTTAAGCTTGCTGCGGATGCTATCGCGCAGGCGATTCGCGCACGCTCAAACTAGGGTATTGTCATAAATGTGTTGTAGTGCGAGGATAACGACCGCCGCTGTATGTTTTTCACTGCTCCACCGTTGCATAAGTTAGGCATGGAAAAAACGGCAAGGGAGGCAGGCGAAGCAATGCACACATTTATGACATTACCCAAACTAGACTTTCAAAGGACGGCTATCGATATGGATGACCTGCAAAACTTTAAGCGTACCGGATACTGCGGGGCGCTGCGCTCCGTTGACGTCGGGTCGACGTGTTCGTTGACCGGGTGGGTTGCGAGGGTTCGCGATCTTGGCGGACTTATCTTCATCGACCTTCGCGACCGCGAAGGAGTCGTACAGCTTGCGTTCGGCGAGGACTCACCGACGGCATTGCTTGAGAAAGCCCGAAGCGTCCGTGCGGAGTACGTACTTGCGGTTATCGGTACGGTTCGAGAGCGCTCTGCGAAGAACCTAGATCTGCCGACCGGCGAAGTCGAGGTCGCGGTCGCGGAGCTACGCGTTCTCGCGAAGTCCGAGACTCCGCCGTTTGAGATCACCGACGACTGCAAGACTGCGGAGTCGATCCGCCTGAAGCATCGGTATCTTGATCTGCGCCGTCCGAGGCTACAGTCGAATCTACTGCTGCGGCATCGTGTCGCGAAACTCACCCGCGATTACTTTGACGAAAACGGATTCATAGAGATAGAGACTCCAACGCTTATAAAGTCAACTCCCGAGGGCGCAAGAGATTACCTGGTACCAAGCCGCGTGCATAGCGGAAAGTTCTACGCGTTACCGCAATCGCCGCAATTGTACAAGCAGCTGTCGATGGTCGCGGGCTTCGATCGCTATATGCAGATCGCCCGATGCTATCGCGACGAGGATCTGCGCGCCGATCGTCAGCCGGAGTTCACCCAAATTGACCTCGAGATGAGCTTCGTGGAACAAGAGGACGTAATCTCGATGGTCGAGGGTTACGTGAGCCTCGTGTTCAAGTCGGTGCTCGATCTCGACATAGGTGCGATCCCGCGTATGACGTACCGCGAAGCGATGGAGCGTTACGGATCTGACAAGCCGGATTTGCGTTACGGGCTTGAGATTGTCGACGTTACGGACATACTGCCGGATACTCGCGGGATTGTGGCGTCAAAGCTCAGCCGTAAGCAGATTGATAAGCTCTCGGAGTTCTCGAAAGGGATCGGCGGGAAGGGCGTCGTTACGCAAACGGCGAAGTTCATCACGGAGGCTCAGCAAATTGCGCTGATTGAACGCTTCGGCGCGACCGGCGAGGATGTGATACTGCTGAGCCGCGATTCGCTCGGACAGCTTGGAAGCCTGCGAGTCGAGCTTGCGAAGATGATCGGTGCGATCCCGAAAGGAACGTTCAAGCCCGTCTGGATTCTGGAGTTCCCGTTTTTCGACTACGACGCGGAAAGCGGCGAGTTCGTCGCGATGCATCATCCGTTTACCGCGCCGATGGATGAGTGCCTCGAGTACCTCGAGACCGACAAGGCAAGGGTGCGTGCGAAAGCGTACGACCTTGTATTGAACGGTATCGAGCTCTCCAGCGGGTCGATTCGGATAACGGAGCCGGAGCTTCAAGGCCGGATCTTCCGGTTGCTCGGATTAAGCGACGATGAGGCTCAGCGTAAGTTCGGCTTCTTACTTGAGGCGTTCCGATACGGAGCGCCGCCTCACGGCGGCATGGCGCTCGGACTCGACCGGCTCGTAATGCAGCTACTGGAGTGCGAGAGCCTCCGCGACGTCGTCGCGTTCCCCAAACTTCAAAACGCGTCGGAGCCGATGACAAACGCGCCCGATATCGTTGACGCAAATCAGCTGAAAGATCTCGGGATCGCACTTGTGAACGGTGAAACGGGAAAGTTGGCAGACTATAAATAACTATGGAGAATGGTGATAAACGTGGCAAAACGTGAGGAGATCTCTAACAGCGCAAGTGAATGGAACTCGTTGTACAACATTACAACGAAGCTGTTTCGGATTGCGCCTTGGGGCGAGTATACCGCCGACAGTTTCTTCTCCATCTGCGATGAGGAGTCGAATGAGTACTTCCTGAGTTTCAACAACGGAATCCATTGCCTTCCGGGAGTCGACGGGCTGCGCTCCTATATACGGATGCTGCATAACCGCGGAGATGAGCTTATTGAGATCGCCCTGCGATCGATTGCGATTACGCGCAGTAAGGAAGGGCTGGAGTACAAATCGTACTTGCCGGGGTATGTACCGTGGTCACTTAACGATTATGAGGTTAAGCTGTTACACCGCGTGTATGGTCAAGCGATTCCGTTGATTGAATGGGTCGCGAATGAAAGTCCCATGGTCGATTATACGAAGCTTGAAAGTCCGACTCGACGATACGACCAAAAGCGCAGGGAGTGGGTTCATGAGGTTCGCCGATTGCAATTGCCGCCTATACCTCCGAAGGTTATCGAGCTTCCGGATGAGATGACGCTTTACCGCATCGCTAATCGCCATAGCGTCAATGCGATTCTTGAGATAGACGTCTTCACAATCATGAAGCAATCGACGGAGGAGGGTTACGACCGACCGTTCTACCCGACGATGATCATTATCGCGGAGCAGTCGCGAAACGTCGTGCTTGATGTAAAGCTTGTTCCGCCGGGCGGCGATATTCCGGAGGAAACTATCGAAGCGATCATCGAGTTCATCGAGAAACACGGGCGTCCGACCTTAATGTTCGTTCAAGCTCAAGAGACATACGGGATGCTTTACGGCTTCGCAGAGGAAGTGAAGCTTCCGCTTAGGGTAGCGGGCTTCCTGAGCGCGGTGAATTACTATAAGCTGGAGAAGGGGATCGACACGTAATGGCGATGAAACAAGTTCCGATAACAGAGCAGAAGTTCGTTACGCTTCCCACGGAGTTAGAACCATCGGTTGAA
>JAITGH010000130.1 GCA_031280855.1 Oscillospiraceae bacterium
CGATTCGGACGCCGGTGAACGAGCCGGGACCCGCCGCGACCGCTATATGCGTGAGTGCGCGGAGTTCGACCCCGCAGTTGCGCAGCATGTCCTCCGCCATCGGCAACAGCGTTGAGCTATGCGTAAGCCCGCAGTCTTGCGTGTACAGCGCGATTCGTCTGCCGTCAGCACCTAACGCGCACGATGCGATCTTCGCCGAGCTTTCCAAGCCTAATATCAACATAGATGGTTCCTTCAGGGAAGAGGTCGGACGCACGTTCGCTCCACTCCACGACGCACACTCCGCCGCGCTCGAGGTAATCGTCCCACCCGATGTCCAGCACGGCGTCTGAATCCTCGAGCCGATAGAGGTCAAAGTGGAAGAGCGGCACGCGACCGCCGATGTACTCGTTTACAAGCGTAAAAGTAGGACTGCTGACGTTACCGGTGAAACCGAGCGCGGCGGCAAGCCCTCTGGTAAGCGCGGTCTTGCCCGCGCCCAGCTCTCCGGATAGCGCGAGCACGTCTCCGCGCACCAGCGACTCCGCAAGCTTCGCGCCCAGTTGCTCCGTCTCACGCTCGCTGTGGGTAGTGTATTCCTCGAGTGATAGCACGAGCAGTTCCTCCGAACGATGGTTACGGGATCGGCGTGGCATAGCCCTCACGCAGACGAGCGTCGGATTGAGCTGACGATACCGCACGCGGCGATCGAGCTGAGAATCGACGAGCCGCCATAACTGAAGAACGGTAACGTTATCCCGATGACGGGCATGATACCGATGCACATCCCGATGTTCTCGAACATCTGGAACGTCAGCATTCCCGCGACTCCTACGCAATACAGCATCTTCATGCGATCGCGTGAGCGTACTCCGACGTACACGCATCTCGCGATGATCAGCAGCAGCAATACGATTACCGCAAGGCATCCCAGCAGTCCCAGCTCCTCACCGATGATAGCGAAGATGAAGTCAGAGTGCTTGATCGGAATGTTGGAGCTTTGCGATTGCACGCCTTGCAAGTAGCCCTGTCCGGTAAGCTGCCCGGAGCCGAGTGCGATCTTGCTTTGGGTAACTTGCCAGGTTATGCCGCGCCCGGTTTCGTCGACGGCGCGAGGGTTGAAGACCGCGATTATGCGGTTACGGTGATAGTCGCGCAACGCGTATTGCCAGATGAACGGCGACGCGGCTCCAAGCACTGCCGCACCTAACGCGAACCACAGTAACCGCAGTCCCGCCGCGAATAGCATGACGATGAAGATGACCGCGAACACCATCGCGCTGCCCAAATCGTCAGCCGCGATGATGACCAGTCCGAAGATCATAGCGAAATGTAGTGTTAACGCTCCCACGCTCAGCGCCGAGTTGATTTCCCTGCCGGAGCCTTCCCGCAGGTACGCCATGTGCTTTGCCAATAGCAGAATGTAGGTGATTTTGACGATCTCCGTCGGTTGGATCCCGATGCTGCCGTCGCCGAATCGCAGCCAGCCGTTGCCGCCGGTTGCGCTGCCCTCGCCCCAGACAAGCGTTGTACTCGTAAACAGCAGATTGAACGCCAGCAACAGGAACCACCGATCCGTGATGATGTCCACGTCCACGATCGATAGAAGGAAGTACCCGACGAATCCGATCAGCGCGGCTATCGTCTGGATTCGGATGTACTGATCGGGGTTCGCGTAAGTGCGCGTCGCGCTGTAGATCATCACGATACCAAACGCAGTCGCACCCGCGCACAGCACCAGTAACAGGCTGTCCGCGGTTTTGAAGTAGTTCCGTATTGTTATGAGTACGCGCTTTACTATATCCATCTATCTCAGACCTGTACAAAAACTCGCGTATTAGTTCGAGCCTTTCCCAAACTCGGAAATACGAGGCGCCGGTGCCGCGCAGTCCGCAGTTTCGGGCATAGCTCTAAACAAGGGCAGATCAGTCGTCCGAGTCAACCAACGCCTTGCGCATTTTGAAGATAATGCGGGAGTGGAGCTGTGAGACTCTGCCCTCGGTAATCCCGAGCACCTCTGCAATGTCCTTGAGCATGAAGCCCTCGTAGTAGTACATCGTGACGATCTGGCGATCGCGCTCCGACAAGTCGTTGATACTGGCGATGAGGCGCGATTTCAGCTCCGCTTCCAGGTACGCGTTCTCCGGGATTTCCTCTGCGGGCGCGGCGAGGTCGATCATCGCGCCGGAATCGCTAAGCGTATTCTCGAAGCTTACGACGTTGAAGATATGCGATTGATTGATCGCGTCGCGAACGTGGTCGACGGACATCTTCAGTTTGGTCGCGACCTCGTGCTCGGAAACGAAGCGCTGCTCCGAGGACTCCAGTTCCTCGTATGCCTTAGTGACGGTGCTGATACGACGGCGCAAGGCGGGCGACGCCCAATCCTGCGCCCGCATGTAGTCAAGGATCTCTCCGCGTATCCGATTCGTCGCGTAAGTTTCGAACATGATGTTACGATCCATATCGAAGCGGTCAATCGCACTGATGAGTCCGAGCACACCGCTGTTGACGAGGTCGTCATACTCGTTAAACGCATTATACTTGGGCATCATTCTCCGCACGATCGTCTTGACCAGATAGATGTAATGCAGGGTCAAGTCGTTCTTCGCGTTCTGATCGCCCTCGACTTTGAACTTGTTCCAAAGTTCCGCCAGCTTTTCCTTATCCAATGTCATACCCTCAAGTTAGTAATACCGATATGTTTAATGTGCGTTATCTGTTGCCGCGAGTTAAGCGTATGTCCTCCCATTGAATGAACTGCGCAAGGCGCTCGAACGCACGACCTCCGGTCTTCTCATTGAACGGTTCCGTCAGCGATTTGCGGAACATGATTCCAACGCGGAACATCGGAACGGCGGAGCCAAGCTCCATGCACGACTTAACCTCGCCGTTAAGCTCAAGCGGAGCCTCGTCGAACTCGCCGCCGGCTAGAGTGATGGCAAGCGAAAGGAACGCGCCGTTCGGGTATTCTCGCTGCGATTGTACGCTGGTGCCGCTCGCGCTCAGGTTGTACGATGTGACGCTGTCGGAGATCAGGTTACCGTTCGGAGTGTTGTAGGCGATCTCGACACTGCAAGAGGTTGGCACGCGAAGCCACTCCCGCCGTTGCTGACGCGTCACTTGCCCGGTCGGCGTGATGTGCACCATGCCGATGTTCTTGTTCCACAGTCCGACGACTTTTGCGTTAAGCATGTACCGCCCGGTCTCACGATAACATACTAAAGTGATATTCATACCCGGCTTAAGGTAGATGTACCCGCCCTCTTTTTCGGAGTACAGCGACGAGATGACGAGATCGCCGGACTCCTGCTTATCCTGCACGACCGTTTTATACGGTCTGTTGTTATCGGTGAAGTAAAGCTCCAACCTTTCGCCGACGTTGAAAACACCGTCGTACGTATCTTTCGGCTTCATCGCGCCCTCCCACAAGGCTTATATCATGCGTCACCATGTATCTACCATCTAGTATAGCGCATTTGCGCCGCGTTGTCAAGCACAAAAGTTAGTTTTTACTATGAAATAGGCAATAGGAATTAGGAATTAGGAGTGAGGGCGCGAGAGTCTCCCTCCGTCAGTCGCAGAGGTAAATGTGAGTCCGGCGTCACGCCGGGTACCAAGCTTGCCAATCGCAGAGACTAATGTGAGTCCGGCGTCACGCCGGTGTCAGAACGGTTCTGCCGTTGTCAAGCGTACCCGAGCAGTCGGGAGAACAGGCTTGACAGCCGATTCAGCTTGGGCGCGACCGGAAGATCGAGCAGCTTGCGTGCGATCGCGCCGACGTCATGTGCGGTTTGACCGTTTGGCTGGAGCTTGATAATCGGGATCTGCCGTTTGATGGAGTGGCTCATCTCCGGATCGTTCAGCACGCCGCCGAGTAGTGGAAGCTCGATGGACAGATTCTGCTTGACGATTCTGCGGAAGCCCTCGGCGACGGTCTCAGCCTCGCGCACGGTGTCGGACTTGTTCATAATCATGCGCATAGGGTGATCAGGCGCGAGCGCGACGACAGTTTTGATCAGAGCGTATGCGTCGAGGATTGCGGTCGGCTCCGGCGTTGTGATAATGATCGTCTCGGTACTCTCGACAATCATGCGAACGATGTTCTCATGCACGCCCGCGCCGAGATCGAACAGCAGCACGTCGGCGGGGTCGCGCAATGTCGTCAGACCCTGCATGATCATCTGAACCTGTGACTCGTCCATGCGCAGGAGTTCGAGCATCCCTGAACCGCCGGAGATGAAGCGCACGCCGTTGTGACTTTCCTGGATTATCTGCGGAAGTTGCTTCTCTCCGCGTATTACGTTGCCGAGGTTATACTCCGGGCTTACGCCCATCATCACGTCGATATTCGCGAGCCCGAAGTCAGCGTCGACGACCAGAACTCGCATTCCAAGCTGTGACAGCGCGATTGCAAGGTTAACCGCGATACTGCTTTTGCCAACTCCGCCCTTGCCGCTGGCGATGGTGATCAGCTTCATGGAAAGCGGCGGCGTACTTTCGACCATGTCACGCAGAACCTGCGCTTGGTCAGCTTTGATAACCGTCATGACTGCGCTTGCCCTCCGTCCTTCAAAAGCGACTGGGCGATCCGGCGCGCATCGACTTCCGCGATGTCGTCCGGCACGCTCTGCCCGGTCGACAGATATGCCAACCGTTTCTTCGTGTACCAGCAGATGTTTAACAGCACTCCGCGATACTTCGTCTCATCAAGCTTCGTCACAAGCACCTTGTAATCCGGCACGTAGGAGTACGCGTCGAAGATCTCTTTAACCGCGCTGAACGAGGTCGTCGCGGCGATGCACAGCAGTACGTCCTCCGGGCGAGCGGCTCGAAGCAGCTCCTCGACGTCCTCGCGATGTTGCAGGTCGCCGGGGCTCTTGCCCGCGATGTCGATGAAGATAATCTCGCGATCGGACATGCGATCGATCTCCGCCGTCAAGTCCGTCGGCTGGTAAACGATGCCGAGCGGGATCTTCAGGATCTCCGCATAGCCCATGATTTGCTCGTGCGCGGCGATCCGGTAGGTATCCGTGTTGATGATCCCGACTTTCTTACCTTGCTTGAGTGCGAAGTCGGCGGCGAGCTTAACCATCGTGGTCGTCTTCCCTACGCCGGTGGGGCCGAGCATAAGCACAACCTTCTTCGTGAACTTCTTGTGGCGGATCGGCGCTGGCTGACCGAACTTCTCTACGATCAGGTGCTCCATCGCCTCTCGCGGCAGAACCTCCGGATTCACGGAGATCAGGCGATCCGTCTCGGCGGCGAGCTGAGTCGCTAACGCTTCGTCCACTTGCTGATTGACCAATCGAACGAACAGCTCCGTCACGCCTTGCGAGAAGTCGTAGGTGATGTCGCGCTTCACATAGTTGAACTTGCTGACGAAGTCGGACAGCATACGCTCAAGTAAGGACATGCGGCGGTCGAGATTCGTCATCTGTTCGACGGAGGAATCGAGCAACCGCTGAGCGCGTTCCTCGGACGCTCGAATCCCTTGCGGCGCGGCGGCGGAGCCTCCCGCATTCGGCAGAGTAACCGTAGTGAACGCGGGTGCGGCGTACTGCACAGTCGCGGTTCCGGGTGCGGCGTACTGCGCGGCCGCGGCATAGTTTGCGTTTGCGTTTGCCGGTGCGGTCGCGGCGTAATGCGATGCGGCGGCGGTGAGCGATGGTTTCCACGTCTTCTGATTCGCGCCGCCCGCATAGTTCCTCGCCGCCGGAGTCTGCTGCGGGTCGTACATCACGCTTACCTCAACCAGCGGCTTCGCGAAGAGCCCGCTAAGCCCTTTCTGCCGAACCTTGTGCTGATCGCTGAGGATTACCGCCTCCGGTCCCAGTTCTCGCGATACGTTCTCCATGATCTCATGCATGTCTTTCCCCGTGTACTTCTTCGTAATCATCTCGCTGTCCGGAATTCCGAGGTATCCGATTCCTTTCCGCGTCCGTTAACAGTATAACCTGTCCGAGACGCCGATTTTGTCTCTTTCTGACGCTCTTATCTCTATTTACACGATATTATCGGGTTACAACCGCACGATTCCCTCTTGTATCAGCTCCACGTCGGAATCGATTTCGGTGAACGAGAGAACGGTAACGTCGAGCTGCTCCGAGATCTTGCGGAACTGCCGCCTCACCATTGCCGAGGTCATAACGATTGGGATAAACCCGTTATCGCGCACTCGCTCCGCCAGTTGCTTGAGGTTACTGTAGATGGCGTTGAGCTGAACAGGATCGATGGCGAGGTACGTCCCGCCCTCCGCTTGGCGAGTGCTGTCGATTAGCAGCTGCTCCAGCTTCGCGTCGAGGATAATGCTGTGGACTTGCCGCGTGGGGATGAAGCGATTGGTAAGCATACGCTTGAGGTTCTGGCGCACGAAC
>JAITGH010000143.1 GCA_031280855.1 Oscillospiraceae bacterium
CGAATCGCTTAAAGTACTGTTAGACTCCTACAAGCCGCATTTCACGGGACTTCGATGCGGTGAGCCGCTGCTTGGCGGCGACGTATCCGAAGTCGCGGAGCTGCTGTCGGGCGTTGTCAAATCGCGTACGGAGTCCTCTGACGCGGCGCACGTATTCATCGGACACGGAACGGCGCACTCGGCGAACAGCGCGTACGGGAGCTTACAGGCGCGGTTGGGTACGATTGCGCACATCGGCACGGTTGAGGCGGAGCCGTCGCAGGCGGAGGTGCTGGCGCGAGTGAAAGCCTCCGGCGCTAAGCGCGTCGCGCTCTACCCGCTGATGATCGTTGCGGGCGAACATGCGCTGACCGATATTGCGGGCGACTCGCCCGATAGCTGGAAATCGATGTTCGAACGCGAGGGGTTCACGGTAGAGTGCGTGCTCACAGGGCTTGGCGAGTATCCGGAAGTTCGCGCGATGTTCGTCAACCGCGCCGCCAAGCAGACTCACGGAGTCCTATACGGAGTCGGAGTCGGACCCGGCGATCCGGAACACTTGACGCTCAAGGCGGTGAGAGTGCTGAACAGCGTCGACGTAATCGCCGCGCCGGAGCAAGGCGGAGACCACATCGCGCTTGACATCGTCACAAACTACCTCGACGGCAAGCGGATCATTCGGTGCGCCACTCCGATGAGCAACGATCCCGAGGTAACCGGCAAGGCGTACCGGGCGGCGGCGGTCGCGATCGCGGAACTGCTTGACGCCGGGCGCAGCGTCGCGTTTGTAACGCTTGGCGACCCGTCGATCTACTCGACGTATCTGTACATACAACGGCTGGTGCGCGAGCTGGGGTACGCGTGTGAGATTGTGCCGGGTATAACCTCGTTTTGCGCGGCGGCGGCGCGGCTCGGCTCGGTCAACCCGGAGTTTGACGGATTGTGCAGTGGGACGCAGCCGCTGCTGATCGTGCCCGCGTCCGCGTCGGACGATTTGATCGATCTGCCTGTTAACAAGGTGCTGATGAAGCGAGTCTCGTCATTGCCCGCGCTTGCGGAAAGGTTTAAGTCGCGAGGGGCTCGAATCGCGGCGGTAACGAACTGCGGGCTTCCCGGCGAGCAGCTCGCGTTCGGCGTTGACGCGCTTCACAGCGTTAAGGGCTACCTCACGCTCGTCGTCGTGAAAGAGAGTACGCCGTGAACGTGAGCGCGTGCGTCATAGATTGGAAGTCCGCGAACGCCGAGACTCGCGGCGCGTTCGCGTTCACCGCGTCAGCAATTGAGGAGATCTGTTCGAGGGTGCGAACCGCGTATCCGTGCGTCTTGCTGTCAACGTGTAATCGGTGCGAGCTTTACGTGAACGGCGCGGACGCAGATCCGCTTACGCTTTTGTGCGAGTCCGCCGGGTTGGACTTGCACGCGTACGCCTCCTATTTCCGCGTGTATCGCGGCGATGACGCGGTGACTTGGCTGTTTCGAGTCGCGTGCGGGCTGGAGTCGCAGATAGTAGGCGAGGGTCAGATCCTGACGCAATTGAAGTCCGCTGCGGCAACCGCGAGAGAACTAGAGTGCTCCGACAGCGTATTGCAGACGCTGTTTCGACTGGCGATTACGGCGGGCAAGGCGGTGCGGACTCGCGTGCGGCCGGAGGGCGCTCCGACCTCGATTGCGGAGTCGGCGGTGCGCCGCGCAGAGTCGCATTTCGGGACGCTTAGCGGCAGATCTGCCGTCGTTATCGGTAACGGCGCGACGGGACGGCTGTGCGCGGAACTATTGCGGGCTCGAGGGTGTTCCGTAACGGTGACGCTGCGCAGTTACAAGCATGGCGAGACCGTCGTGCCCAAGGGTTGCGCGACTGTCGCGTACGGTGAGCGATTTGGCGCGCTCGAGCTTGCGGATATCTTGTTCAGCGCGACCTCCGGCGCACACTTGACGCTCGCGCTGGAGCAATATGCGGCTCTCCGCGTGAAGCCGCAGTTCATCGCAGATTTAGCGGTACCGTTCGACACGGATCGGCGGCTGAAGCCGCTGCCCGGGCTCACGCTGATCGATATGGACGACTTCGACGACGAGGGGCTCGCCCGGCAGGTGTACAGTCCCGCCGCACTCGAGGAAATCGAGTCCATCGCCGAGCAGCATATCAAGGAGTTCAAACGCTGGCTTAGTAACCGTAACCTACGCTTGTTCGCGGATCCGCCGAGGTTCCCGCTGTTCATCGACCTACGCGGCCGTAAGTGCGTCGTTATCGGCTGCGGCAAGATCGGGACGCGCCGCGCTCGAGCGTTACTCGATTACGGCGCGAGCGTAACGATCATCGATCCCGCCGCCGACTTCGCCGCAATCGATCACGCCGGAGTTACATCGGAGCGGCGAGAGTTCGAGCCGTCCGATCTTGACGGAGCGTTTCTCGCCATCGCCGCAACGAACGTGCGCGAAGTGAATCGCGCAATCGCGGAGCAATGCCGTAGGCGCGGCGTATTCGTAAGCGTAGCGGACTCGGCGGATGAGTGCACGTTCTGGTTCCCCGCGCTATGCTCGAATGAACGGTTGAGCGTCGGGCTTGTATCCCGCGATGGCGCGCATTCTTACGTTGCGGACTCCGCTCGGCGCGTCCGCGCACTTATGGAGGAGCTATGACGAGGATTCGAGTGCTCAGCCGCGATAGCTTGCTCGCGGTGCGCCAGTCGGAACTGGTGATCGACGCCATACGCGCCTATGACCCGAGGGTTAACGTCGAACTGATCACGATGAAGACGTCCGGCGACTTAACGGTCGACCGCTCACTTGAGGAGCTTGGCGGCAAGGGGCTGTTCGTGCGAGAGCTTGACGACGCGTTGCTTGACGGCCGCGGCGAGATCAGCGTCCACAGTTGCAAAGACATGCCGACGGAACTTCACCCGGAGCTTCCGATCGTCGCGTACTCAAGGCGTGAGGATGCGCGAGACGCGCTGGTATTGCCGCTTGGGAAGTCGGAGCTTGACTTCGGCAAGCCGATCGGGTGCTCAAGCCGACGGCGTGCGATTCAGCTTGAGCGGTTGTACCCCGGCATACGCGTAGAGCCGATTCGCGGGAACGTTCCGACTCGAGTGCGCAAGCTTGACGAGGGCGGGTACTCCGCGCTGGTACTCGCGGCGGCGGGATTGCGGCGACTGGGACTGGAGTCGCGGATAAGCCGCGTGTTTGAGCCGTCGGAGATGATCCCCGCCGCATGTCAAGGCATAATCGCGGTGCAGGCTCGGCGCGGATTCGCTGCGCGAGCGCTCGGCGGGTTCAACGACTCGCAGTCGGAGCTTCAAGCACTCGCGGAGCGTGCGTTTGTCCGCGAGCTTGGCGCGGACTGCTTCGCGCCGATCGCGGTCTATGCGGAGTTCGCGGGAACGCTCGTACGGATCTGCGCGATGTTTGACGGGAATTACGATGAGACGGCAGCAGACGCGTCGGACGCGGAATCGGCGGCGATCGAACTTGCGGGGAGGTTCAAATGATGGGGAAGGTTACGCTGGTAGGCGCGGGTCCCGGCGATCCCGGATTGCTGACTCTGCGCGGGCTTGAGGCAATGCGCGAGGCGGACGTCGTGGTGTTTGATCGCCTGGTATCCGGTGAGATACTACAGCTTATTCCGAATTCTGTAAGGCGAGTGAACGTTGGCAAGGAAAGCGGGAACCATCCGGTTCCGCAAGGTGAGATCAACCGAATCTTGCTTGACGAGGCACTTGCGGGCAATAACGTGGTGCGTCTTAAGGGCGGCGATCCGTTCCTGTTCGGACGCGGCGGCGAGGAGCTGGAACTGCTTGCCCGAAGCGGTGTGGCGTTCGAGGTCGTGCCGGGAATAACATCGGCGCTTGCCGCGCCCGCGTACGCCGGGATTCCCGTGACTCATCGCGATTATTGCAACGGAGTGCACGTAGTGACCGCTCACGCGGGCGAAGGTAAAGCTCCGCAGCTTGACTTCGCGACGCTTGCGAGGCTCGGCGGAACGCTGGTCTTCCTGATGGGCTCGACGGCAATCGCGAGATTGGCGGCGGGTCTGATTGACGCGGGAATGAGCGCGGAGACTCCCGCCGCCGTGGTCGAGCACGGCACTCGCCCGAATCAGCGCAAGACGCTTGCGGCGTTGTCCGACTTCGCAAAAGGCGGAACGTTCGAGAGCCCCGCAATACTCGTCGTCGGAGCGGTGTGCGAGCTAAGCCGCGACTTCGATTGGTTCTCCGCGCTGCCGCTTAAAGGGCGGAGAGTCGCGGTGACGCGCTCTGCGGAGTTACTCGGACGGTTGAGCGCGATGTTACGACGGCTTGGCGCGGAGGTCGTTGCGATTCCGTGCATCGAGACGGAGTACCTCACCCCGGAACTGCCCGATTTCGCGGAGTACGAGTGGCTCGCGTTTACCAGCCCGACGGGAGTGCGGGCGTTCGCCAAGTTGCTTGAGTCAAGCGGCAGAGACGTACGCGCAATAGCGGCGCTCAGACTCGCCGCCGTCGGAGCCGCAACGGCTCGCGAACTTTACGACTCACTGCGCGTCCGAGCGGACTACGTGCCGGAGCGATTCAACTCAGACTCGCTGGCGGATGGTTTAGCCGCATTGGGCGCATCGCGAATCCTGCACGTCGGCGCGGAAAGCGGCTCGCCGCACTTCTCGACTTTGCCCGTATACCGCACCATTACGCTGAGCGTTGACGCAGAACTCGGTACGCTCGACTGCGTTTGCTTCACCGGCGCGTCGACGGTGCGAGGCTTCGCGGACTCGTACGGCGACGTGACGACGCTTCGAGCGGCGTGCATCGGAGCCTCGACAGCCGCCGAGGCAGAGCTTCGCGGGTTCCGCAACATCGCAATTGCCGCAGATGCGACCCTCGAGTCGCTATGCGACGCGGTTACCACATTATTGAAGGAGTGACGGCATGATAATCAGACCCAGACGACTGCGAAGCAGCGCGGCATTGCGCGAACTGGTGCGCGAGACCCGTGTATCGGCGCAAAGCCTGATCTATCCGATGTTCGTGACGGAGTCGCACGGAGTGACGCGAGAGATCTCGTCCATGCCCGGGCAATATCACTACAGCGCGGATACGATCGAACCCGTCGTCGAGCGACTGCTTGAGCGCGGAGTCGGCAAGATTCTCCTCTTCGGATTGCCGGAGCATAAGGACGAGCAGGGAAGCGGGGCGTGGAGCCGCGACGGCGCGGTTCAAAGAG
>JAITGH010000184.1 GCA_031280855.1 Oscillospiraceae bacterium
ACGCTGCCCGAACGCTCCGTCTACATGCTTCAAAATAAGCAGGTGCCGTCAGCGTCGATTCAGCTTAAAGTCGCGGGTAACCGCAAACTGACGTTCGACGAAGTGCGCGGTATCACGGAGTACGTGAAAGGCGCGGTCAGCGACATTGCCGAGGATCACATCAAGATTACCGATACGAACTACAACTACTATAACGTGCAGGAACGCTCGATCACCGAAGATATGAACATGCAGCTCGCGTTCAAACAAGACGCGCAGAACGTGATACAAGAGCAGGTAAACACGGTGCTGACGCCGATCTTCGGGTTCAGCGGATTCATGGCGGTGGTGAACGCGGACTTGAACTTTGACGAGGTCTCCACGTCGTCGACGGAGTGGGCTCCGCCCGTTGCCGGGATGACGGAGGGGCTGGCGGTCTCCGCGTCGAAGCTTCTGGAGATCGTGCGCCCGGGCTTTGAGACCGGCGATATCCCCGGCACCGACTCGAACGGGCTCGGCAGCGTCGAGTACCCCTACGGCAATATCACAAGCGACGAGGACTACCTGCGAGCTCTGGACGAGCGCAACTATGAGCTGAACGAGTTCCACACCGAGGTTACGCAGGCACGCGGCGCCGTGGAGCGTCTGACGGTCGCGGTTACCATCGACGCGAATCTCGTCCCCGACGACTATACGTCGGAGGTCAAGGCGCTGGTAGTCGGCGCGACGGGCGCGGCTGCGAAGGACGTTACCGTTATGCGGCTTCCGTTCCTTGAGAATACGGACGCGGTCAAAGCGCTCGAGCTGAACGAAAGCATTGAGGCGAAGCGCAGGTCGCAGGAGCTGCTGCGGCTGATTCTCGTGCTGGTGTGCATTCTCGCGGCGGTGATCTTGCTTGCGGTGATGCTGGTGTCGATAGCGCGTATCTACAACCGGCGAATGGAAGAGGAGGCGAAGGCGCTGTCCGCTCAGCTATCTGCGGAGGCGATGGCGGCTCGAGCCGTTGCCGGTCAGTACGACTACCCGGTCGGCGCTACCATGGACATCTTAATCGGCGACGACGATGAATACGCGGAGCTTGACTCTAACGGTATTCCGATTAGGCCGATTGACCCGTCCGGCAAGTCGGAACTGCTGCGTGAACTTGAGGGCTTCATTGAGCGTGACCCGGCGGCGGCGGTTACGATGCTTCGCAATTGGTTAACGGAGGAGTAACGGCGTGCGCCGTATAGAACATTTGCGGTAATGTCATAAATTTGTGTATTACTTCGTCTGCCTCCCTTGCCGTATCGCATACGGCAGCGGTCGTTATCCTCGTACTACAACAAATTTCTGACAATACCAACATTTGCAGCAACCGGAGGACATATGACGGAGTTGACGTCTAGGGAGAAGGCCGCGATACTGTTGATCACGCTCGGGCGCGATCACTCGGCGGAGCTATACAAGCACATGACTGAGGACGAGATCAGTCAGATGACGCTTAGCATAACTACGACGCGGCGTGTCGATACGGAAGTTCGGGAGTCGATCATACGCGAGTTCTACGACATGTGCCTCGCGCAGAAGTACCTGATGGAGGGCGGGATCGACTACGCCCGCGACATCTTGGAAAGCGCGATCGGGGTCGAGCGTGCGAACGAGCTGATCAGCAAGCTGTCCAACACGCTTCAGGTTCGCCCGTTCGACTTTATCCGAAAAGCGGACAGCACTCAGATCCTGAACGTAATCCACAACGAGCATCCGCAGACGATCGCGCTGGTGATGAGTTACATCGAGCCGAAGCAATCGGCGGCGGTACTTGCAAGCTTGCCGCCGGATCGTCAAAGCGACATCGCCGGGCGAATCGCGTACATGGGCGCGACGTCGCCGGAGTACGTTCGCGACGCGGAGCGAATCCTCGAACGCAAGATTACCAGCATGGGGTACCAAGATCAAATCGCGGTCGGAGGTATCGAGTCGATCGTGAACATTATCCAGTCACTTGACCGCAGTACGGAGCGGCGAATCCTGGAAAGCCTGGACACTCACGACGCGGAACTGGCGGAGGAGATCCGCAGACGCTTGTTCGTATTCGAGGACATCGCGAAGCTGAGCAATCAGGCGATCCAGCGCGTACTGCGTGAGGTTAGCAACACCGATCTCGCAATCGCGCTAAAGACCGCGTCGCAGGAGGTTACGCAGATCATCTTCGGGAACATCTCATCGAGACTTGCGGACATGCTGCGCGACGATATGGAAGTGATGGGACCCGTGCGGGTGCGCGATGTAGAGGACGCGCAACAGCGTATCGTCAGCGCGGTGCGCAGATTAGAGGACGACGGCGAGATTGTCGTAGCACGCGGCGAGGGGGACGATTTGATTGTTTAGGATTCCTCGTGAGGCTGTGCGCATGAATGACGCGAATCCGGTGAAGACCGTGATCCTGTCCGGCGAATGCGCTCCGGAGCCCGAAATTTGTACCACCGGCACCGACTATGCCGCCGTTATAGAAGCCAGCGAGATTAAGCTCGACAGTCTCAATGCCGAGATCGACGCGAAACAGCGTCAGCTCGAGGATCTCATTCGCAAGTCCGAGTCGGAGTCCGAGCAGCTCGTCGAAACCGCGAAACAGAACGCCTCGCAGATTCAGGCGAGAGCGCGTGAAGCCGGTTACGCGGACGGCAAAGCCGCCGCCGAACTTGAACTCAGGCAACAGCGTGAGCTTGACGCGACTCTGGTTAACCTCGCATTGCGTGAGGTCGCCGACGCGAAGGCGGAGGCTCTCGCAAGCCATGAGACTGAAGTCGTCAATTTGTGCTTCGACATTGTCGAGAAGATCTTCGGCACGGACTTCGAGCGCGGGCATGAGGCGTTGATCCGGCAAGCGTTGAAAAGCGTGGGCGCGGGCGAGCTTGCGGAACTTCCGTCGGAGGCGATCTTCGACTACGACGGTCAGACGATAGACGCGAGCTTCCAAACCCAGCTTCGGAAGATCCGCGAAACGACGCTGGTGTGAGCGGCATTATGAACTTACAAAAATATCGGAACGCGGTGAGCGGAGCGGATGCGGTCGAGCGTTGCGGACGCGTCACCGAAGTCATAGGGCTAAGCGTAGAGTGCGCGGGTTCGTCGGCGAAAGTCGGAGATTTATGCACGATCGAATGCGGCGACGGCGGCTCGATCCGCGCAGAGGTCGTCGGATTCAGGGGCGGTCGCGTCCAGTTGATGCCGTACGGAGTTCTGGAGGGAGTCGGGTACGGAAGTCTCGTCCGGTTCACCGGCGGCTCGTTACGCGTCGGAGTGGGGATGAATCTGCTGGGGCGAGTGATCAACGCGCTTGGCGAGCCGTTCGACGACTTGCCGCCGATCGTGCCGGAGACCTACTACCCCGTTGAAGCGTCGCCGCCGCACCCGATGCAGCGCGACCGAATCCGCGAGGCTCTGCCGCTGGGAGTGCGGTCAATCGACGGGTTGCTTACCGTCGGAGTCGGGCAGCGTCTGGGAATCTTCGCAGGTTCCGGAGTCGGGAAGAGTACGCTGCTTGGTATGATTGCGCGATACGCGCAGTGCGACGTCAGCGTGATTACGCTGGTTGGTGAGCGCGGGCGCGAGGTTCGCGACTTCATTGAGGATAGCCTGGGCGAGGAGGGGTTGAAGCGCTCTGTCGTTGTAATCGCGACCAGCGATCAGCCCGCGTTACTGCGGCTCAAGGCCGCGATGGTGGGCACCGCGATCGCGGAGTACTTCCGTGATCGCGGGCTTCGAGTCCTACTGATGATGGACAGCCTGACGCGGTTCAGCCATGCGCAGCGCGAAATCGGAATGGCGACGGGCGAACCGCCCGTCAGCAGAGGCTACCCACCAAGCGTTTACACGATCATGCCGAAACTTCTGGAACGTTCCGGCAACTCCGATAAGGGCAGCATTACCGGGCTGTACACCGTGCTCGTCGACGGCGACGACATGGACGAGCCGATCGCGGATACCGCCAGAGGAATCCTCGACGGGCACATCGTGCTCAGCCGTAAGCTCGCGAATGCCGGTCACTATCCGCCAATCGACGTACTTGCAAGCGTGAGCCGCGTTATGCCGGAGATCGTGACGAAGGATCACTACACTCTTGCCGGAATGATGAAGAACATGATGGCGGTGTACAGCGAGCAAGAGGATCTGATCAACATCGGCGCGTACAAGTCCGGGGCGAACTCGGATATCGACGCCGCGATCAAACTGCGTCCGCCGATTCAAACCTTCTTACGGCAGGGTGCGAACGACAGCGCGGAGTTCTCGGAATCGCTTACGAAATTGCGCACGATTCTCATGGCGCGTAGAACTTGACGCGCAAGTTACGTAATATGGTCACGCATATTACGAATCAGGGTGAGATATGAAGCGATTTGTCTTTCGATTGCAACGCGTGTACGAGTACAAGAAGACCGTGGAAACACAGCAGAAGGCGGAACTTGCGGACGCCGCCGCGATTCGCAACCGCATGCTGGAGGAGCTTCAAGTCATTGAAAGCGCGTTGTACAGCGACTTCGACGGAGTGCACACGGTTCAGGCGTTTGCGGAGCACTCGCGGTTTATCAGGCGAATGCGCGACGATCGCTCCGCGCTATTGCCGAAGCTTGAAGAGGCGGAGCGCGAGGTCGACGCTTGCCGGGAGCGGCTTACGTCAACCGTTAAGGAACTAAAATCGTACGAAAAACTGCGGGAGGCTCAGCTTGCCGAGTGGCGCGTTGAGAACGAGCGCAGCGAACGTTCCGCGCTGGAGGACTTCATCGCCGCCGGAGAGGCGATACGATAGACCGTAGCCAGATGGATAACCGTTACGCTTGCGCGTAATATGCAGAATGATATGGAGTAGAATATGATCGACGAAATTGCAGTTGGCGGGAACTCAGCCGCCTCGAAACCTCGGAACGCACGTGCGAGCTCATCGGAGGTCGTCAAACCGAAGCGCAAATCGCTCCGCCTGAAGGTTACCATAATCGTGCTGGTCGTACTGGTAATTGCGGCGGCGGGATTCTTCGTGTTCATGGTTGCGCAGATGGACTTGTTCGGACTTCGCACTCAGGCGTTCGCCTACGTGCGCTCGCTTGACCCGTCGTACAGCTCGACGAAAATATTGGAGACGCGGTTGAACGAGCGTGAAGCGGAGCTTAAAGCCCGCGAAGCCGAGGTCGAGAGTCAGGAGACCGCGCTGGTCGGTCGTGAGGAAGCCGTCGCGGCTCGAGAGACGGAGGTAACAGCGCGGGAGTCCGCCGCGAAGTCGCAGAAGGGTATGCGAATCTATCGGCGGCCTACGGACTCCATGACAGAGCGTGAGACCGCCGATATGACGGCGCTTGCGGAGACATACGCGCAGATGTCAAGCCCGACCGTCGCGGCCGGGATACTGTCAAAACTTGCAAGCACGGAGGATATGGCGGCGATCCTGTACTTCATGTCGCCGGAGGACTCCGCGAGGATCCTGTCGGTGATGGAGCCGTCCATCGCGGCTGACATAACGGATAAGCTACTGCGTTACTAAAATCTGCCGATATGCGACTATGTCATGATGTCCACGATCAGACCGCGTATGTCGTCGACCGCGCTCAGCACGCTCAGGTTATCCGCCTGCTCCGTCAGAATCTCGCGCCCCAGCTCGTCTAACTTCTCGTTGATCCGTTTCACGGTGACGTGGAAGCGATGGCGGCCTCTGCCGTCGAACGAGTTCTTCCTCTCAAGCTCATACCCGTTGCTTATGACGTCGTCGAGGAACTGCTTGATAAGGGCGCGGTATCTGGCGAAATCCGCCATGTTGACTTGCTCCGAAAGCTTGCGCCCCAGCTCGTCGATGTTATTGATCATGCCTTGAAGAAGCTCGTCACGCACTTGACCGCTAAGCGTACTGAGCGTACGGCGGAACTCGACCCCGTGCGTCGCGGCGGCGGCTTTGAACTGAACGGAGGTTCCCGTCGCGGGTGCGCTCGCGTTCTTTATCTGTTTGACGTTCATGTTGTACCTCCTTACGAGGGGGCTATTGTTACAGTTTTATGACAAATTGCATGTTCCGCTTGACTTTTAACCTATTTTGTGGTATAATGTCAGTAGAGTTTGCGTTCCCGGTCACGCCGTCTCGCGCATCATGCGATCCCACGACGCGTCTTGCAACCGCTTGAGCAACTCCGGAGCTTTACCGCCGACCGGCTTACCGTCGATCTCGCACGCCGGTATGCACAACATGCTCACGCTCGTTACGATCACCTCGTCCGCCGCGAACAGCTCCTCCAGAGTGAACGGAGTCTCATCGACCGTAAGTCCGGCGTCAGAACCGTGGCGAAGCAACTGTGCGCGAGTCGTACCGGGCAGAATGTACTTGTCAAGTCGGCGAGTGCGCAAAACTCCGCCCGTAAGGATAGAGACGTTGCTGTGCGCACACTCGGTTACGACTCCGTCGCGGTGAAGCACCGCCTCATCGCAGCCCGCGCTTAAAGCGCGTTGAGTCGCGAGCACGCTTGGCAGCAGGTTAAGCGTCTTGATATGGCAAAGCTCGAACCGAACGTCCGGAAGCGTGATTAGCTTGAGCCGCGTGGTTCGCGGAGTAAGCGTTCGCGGAGTTATCATGATCAGCAAGTTCGGCTGCGAGACCTCTAAGCTTGGGAACGCGTGGCTGCGAATAGCGGTACCGCGAGAGACCTGCCAGTAGAGCGTGTAGCCGTCGAATCCGTCGGTCGGATCCTCCAGCTGTTCAAGCAACGCGAAGAAGATCTCCGCAAGATCCGCCCTCGGGATACGAAACGGGATCTCAAGCTTCTCAAGTCCATCGTAAAAGCGGTCGAGGTGCTCGTCAAGCGCGAACGGAGTGCGGCCGCGACAGTAAAGCGCGTCGTAAACTCCGTCACCGAAGTAGTTCGCACGGTCGAGCACAGGCATGGTAAGCTTCTCCAGCGGTGCGATGGTTCCATTGTAAAATCCGATGTTCTTCATAGTTTGTATTTGTCGCCTTTCCAAACATTGTTGACGGCGTCGAGGATCCGCGACTTCGTCGTTGCGAGGTCAGCTTCGACGGTCGCTCCGGCGGCCATGCCGTGACCTCCGCCGCCCAGATACGCGCACAGCGCGTTCGCATTACCGAAGTTGACCGTGCGCACGCTCACCTTCGTGCCGCCGTCCTGCTGCTCGCGCAGGGTAACGCTCATCTCCACGCCCTCCGGTGAGCCCGCGACGGTCGCGACGTCTTCCAGGTCGTACACGTCCGCGCCGGATTCTCTCATCATGCCGCGAGTGATCGTCGCAACGGCAAGCTCCCCGCCTATGTACAGCTCTAGCGTCGCAAGCATCATCGCCTCAAGCCGCAGCCGACTCATGCGCTTGACCATGAACAGCCGATGGTTCAGTGCGCCGTTCGGCGCTCCGGCGCGTATAAGCTCCGCCGCCGCAAGCAGAGTCGACTCCGTCGTATTCTTGTAGCGGAAGCAGCCCGTATCGGTACTTACGGCGATGTACAGCAGCTTCGCACTCTCGCAGGATAGCGGCGCGTTAAGCGCGTGGATAAGCTCAAGCACGATCTCGCCGCAGCTGGATTTCACGGGATCCAGCAAAGTGCGGTCGGCGAACTCCGCGTGGCTCGGGTGATGGTCGATGGCAAGCGCGACGGGCGCGTGCTTCATGACGTCGCCGTACTCGTACTGCAACAGCGACGCGTTCGCGGAGTCGACCGCGATAAGCGTGCAAGCGTCCGGATTCGCATTGGAGAAGTATTGCTCGACGTCAGCCAAGTACATCGCGGTAGTCTGCGCGTTGACAAGCAGATCGGCGGACTTCCCGAGTTCGCGAAGCGCGTTACACAGCGCGGCGGCGGAGCCGAGCGTATCCCCGTCAGGAGCGCGGTGCGTCAGGATTAGGAACCCGTCGCGCTCCCGCAGGAAGTCGGCGGTCTCGTTAAGTGTCAGTAGTGTCATTCGTGCGATTCCCTTCAAGGTGCTTAAGCATGTCGACGATCTTGACGCTGTGCTCAATGGAGTCGTCAAGCACGAAGACGAGCGCGGGAGTATTGCGCAGATTAAGCGAGCGTCCCAACCCGCCGCGTAAGAAGCCGGAGGCGGACTTCAACCCGCGCCGCAGTTCTTTCGCGTCGCTCTCGCCCAGTACGGACAAGTAGACCTTGCACGTCTGCAAATCCGGCGCGACCTCACACCGCACGACGGAGATAAACGCCGCGCTCACACGCGGGTCTTTCACATCGCGCAAAAGCGCGGACAGTTCTCGCGCTACGTCCTCGTTGATTCTCGCAAGTTTGTTATGCTGCATGTCGTCCTCTTATCCGGGGTAATGCCCTAATCCGGAGTGACCGGTGGAAGTCTACGCGCCGAACCGGCGGTTGCGGAGCTTGAAATCGGCGAGGAT
>JAITGH010000096.1 GCA_031280855.1 Oscillospiraceae bacterium
CTGGTTCATGCCGGGCTTCTATGGGAGAGGGCGGTATTACCGCCATCGCTCGCACTACTATCCGCCGCGCCCACCGATGGGCGGAGGTTACCATCACTCGCCGCGAGGCGGGAGCAGACCGCCGAGCCGCAATGCGGGCTCATGGTTCGGCGGCGGCGGGCATAGCTCCGGCGGAGGTGGGGGACGTTCCGGCGGCTCGAGCTTCACCGGTGGAGGACGCAGCTCCGGCGGCGGATTCTCCGGCGGAGGGGGACGCAGTTCCGGCGGCGGATTCTCCGGTGGTGGAGGACGCAGTTCCGGCGGCGGCGGAGGTCGCAGATAATACGATTCGAGGTATCACTGTGAAACAAGTTTCCGGTATCCTACTCGCCGTGCTGATCGCGAACTCGCTTGCTATAAGCGCGTTCGCGCTTAGCTATACTCCCGTTGAGGATAACGCGGAGATCCTGAGCGAGGACACGCTCGATTACATCGGCAAGGCGAACGAATCGCTGCAACGCTCGCTTGCCGCCGCGATCTTCGTCGTCACGGTTGCGGAGTCCGCCGTCGAAGCGTTCGCGCTGGAGCGGCTTCACGAGCTGAAATCCGACGCCGGGCTTAACGGCACCGATAACTGCATGTTACTGCTTATCGGCACGGACGGCGCGATTCTCGCCGCCGACCGGTATGTCGCGGTCGACTACGCCGGGGTCGTGGAGGAGTACTTCCAACCCTATTACGAGGACGGGAAACTCGACTATGCCGTACAGTCGACCGTCGGCAGAATCGCGCAGCTTTACGGTGCGCGTAAGCCGCGTGTTACGGCCGTGAAGTTTGAACTGGAGGTCGAAACGGCAACGAAGATTCAGCTAATCGGGTTCGCGGTATTGCTATTCTGCGTGTACATCGCGGTACGGAGGCGGCGCGTGTTCATGCTGAGCCCGAATTTCCACCCACGCGGCAAGTCGAAACCGTCAATCCTCCCGTTCTTTCCCATCGCGTTCCGATTCTCGCGCTACTACGTTCCTAAGCACATGCGCAAGAATCTTCAGGAACAGTTTAACGAGGACTCGACTAAGATAAAGATAAGACGTAAGCCGTAAAGACTTTCTGCGAGAGCCGTGCGCCGCGAGGCTCCGCTTGGGGGTCTGGTTGAGTTGTGCATATAGAAGGTATATAAAGGTATATAAATGTTGCAAATCGGCATTGATATCGGTTCAACAACCGTTAAAGTGACCGTACTACGCGGCGGCGAATTGCTGTACCGCTCGTACGAGCGTCATTACTCGAACACGCGAGAGAAAGCGCTGGAGCAACTGCGCGCCGCGTCGAGCATATTAGCGGGTCGCGAGGTGCGCGTCGCGCTGACCGGCTCCGCAGGATTAGGCGTAGCGAAGGCGAGCGGACTACCGTTCGCGCAGGAGGTCTACGCGACGGCGGCGGCGGTGGAACGCTTCATACCGGACGCGGACGCGGTCGTCGAACTCGGCGGTGAGGACGCGAAGATAATCTTCTTCGGCGGAGCGCTTGAAGAGCGCATGAACGGCAGCTGCGCCGGAGGCACGGGCGCGTTCATCGATCAGATGGCGACGTTGCTGAACGTCTCCGTACCCGAGCTTGACGCGCTTAGTGCGCGGTATGAGAAGATCTACCCGATCGCGTCGCGCTGCGGAGTCTTCGCGAAGAGCGATATCCAGCCGATCCTCAACCAGGGCGGCCGTAAGGAGGACGTCGCCGCGTCGATCTATCAGGCGATCGTCGATCAGACGGTAGGCGGACTTGCGCAAGGGCGGGAGCTTGCCGGGAAGATCATCTTCCTTGGCGGGCCGCTGACGTTCCTGACCGGACTGCGGGAGCGATTCGTCGATACGCTCGCGCTTAGCTCTGACGACGCGATATTCCCGGAGAACGCGGACGTGTTCGCCGCGATCGGAGCGGCGATACTCGCGCCCGAGCTGTCCGAGCCGTTTCGGTTCGAGGAAGTGTGCGAGCTTCTGGAACGGTTTCAAGGCGGGGACGCTGTGCCGGACTCTATGCCGCCGCTGTTCAGCTCTCACGAGGAGTACGACGCGTTTGCCGCAAGGCACGCGCTCGCCGTTCCGGACTTTCGCGAGATAACCGAGTACGTCGGCGACGCGTATCTCGGGATCGACGCGGGCAGTACGACGACGAAGGCCGCGCTGGTCGCGCCGGACGGTGCATTGCTGTGGAGCTTCTACTCCTCCAATCACGGTAACCCCGTCGCCATCGTCATGGAGATCCTCGAGGAAGTCTACGCGCAGTGCGGCGATCGCGTCGCGATCCTTGGAAGCGCGGTAACCGGGTACGGCGAGGAACTCATCAAGCACGCGTTCAAGCTGGACGCGGGATTGGTGGAGACCTCCGCGCACTTGATGGCGGCTCGAAGGTTTGATCCGGACGTCGATTTCCTCATCGACATCGGCGGTCAGGACATGAAATGCTTCAAGATCCGCAACGGCGCGGTTGACAGTATCTTGCTTAACGAGGCGTGCTCCAGCGGTTGCGGGAGTTTCATCGAGTCGTTTGCGAGTGCGCTCGGGCACCCGATCGCGGAGTTCTCGAAGCTTGGGCTGTTCGACCCGGAACCGGCGAACCTCGGCTCGCGCTGTACCGTGTTCATGAACTCGAGCGTCAAGCAAGCTCAAAAGGACGGTGCGAGCGTCGCGTCGATCTCCGCCGGGCTTAGCTACTCCATCGTGAAGAACGCGGTGTACAAAGTGATCAGAGCCGCGAACGCGGACGATCTCGGGCGGCACATCGTCGTACAGGGCGGAACGTTTTTGAACGACGCGGTACTGCGCGGATTCGAGCTTGAGCTTGGGCTCGAGGTCACTCGCCCGGTGATAGCGGGTTTGATGGGCGCGTACGGAGCCGCGCTGTTCGCGTACGCTCACAGCGTCGGCGCGTCCGCGATAATTACAAGCGACGAGCTGTCGCGGTTCACGCATGTCGCGAAGCCGAGCGTATGCTCGGGCTGTACGAATCGGTGTGCGCTGACGGTGAACACGTTCGGCGACGGGCGTCGGTTCATCTCCGGGAATCGGTGCAGTAAGCCTTTGGGCGGAGAGAAGTCGACGCTTCCGAACGTTGTAGCGTGGAAGCTGAAACGAATGTTGGACTGCTGCGGTAAGGGCGATGGCGATGGCTCTCGCGGGCGAATCGGGCTGCCGTTCGGCTTGAATATGCTTGAAAACCTACCGTTTTGGTATGAGTTCTTCACGCGATTGAACTTTGAGGTCGTGCTGTCGCCCGTGTCGAGCCGCGAGCTATACCGCAAGGGTCAGAAGACAATCCCGAGCGATACGGTATGTTATCCCGCGAAACTGCTGCACGGGCACATTGAGGCTCTCGCGGAGCTTGGCGTCGACGCGATCTTCTACCCGTGCATGAGCTACAACTTCGATGAGCTTCGCGGCGATAACCACTACAACTGCCCGGTCGTCGCGTATTACCCGGAGCTGCTTAAGGCGAACATGCCGACGTTGAAGCGCGTGCGGTTCCTCGATCCGTACGTCGGACTGCACCGCCCGAAGGAGCTTGCCGTTAAGCTTGGCGAGTACCTGCAATCGAGCTTGAGCGTCCCGATTCGCGAGACGAGATCCGCGCTTACCGCCGCGTACGCCGCGTATGAGCGTTACCGAGCGGATACGTTTGAGCACGGGCGCGTTGCGATCGAGATTGCGCGTTCTGCGGGTGTGCCGATCCTCGTACTCGCGGGTCGCCCGTACCACATCGATCCGGAGATCAACCACGGGATTGACGAGCTGATCACGTCGCTGGGATTCGCGGTAGTGACGGAGGATTGCGTCGCGCCGCTCGCCAACGGTAAGGAGAAGCGCGGCGTGCTGAACCAGTGGACGTTCCAAGCGCGAATGTACGACGCGGCGCGGTACGTGTGCACTCAGCCGGATATGCAGATCGTGCAGCTGGTAAGCTTCGGGTGCGGTACGGACGCGATAACCTCCGATGAGCTTCGCACGATATGTGAATCGCACGGTAAGCTGTTCACGAGTATCAAGATTGACGAGATAACGAACCTCGGCGCGGTCAAGATTCGGTTGCGCTCATTGCAAGCCGCGATGGAAAGCTTAGGAGGTGCGCATAATGGCTAAACTCGTCTACGACAAATCGGGGCGTTTACTGTTCACGCGAGAGATGAAGCGAGAGTGCACTCTGCTGATTCCGAACATGCTGCCGTTACACGGCGAGCTTATCGCGAACTGCCTGCGGCTTCACGGGTACAAGTGCGAGATTCTGACGACGGCGCATCGCGGGATTCAGGACGCGGGGCTGCGCTATGTTCACAATGACGCGTGCTATCCCGCGTTACTGGTGATCGGGCAGTTCATCGACGCGCTTAACAGCGGGAAGTACGAGCGGTCGAAGACTGCGCTGCTGATCACTCAAACGGGCGGAGGGTGCCGCGCCTCCAACTATATCCATCTGTTGCGCAACGCGCTTAAGAAGGCGGGTTACGCTGACATTCCGGTTGTATCGCTGAATCTGTCGGGGTTGGAGCGCAATCCGGGGTTCAAGCTTTCGCTGACGCTGTTGCAGAAGCTGATCTACTCGATCATCTACGGCGACGTCTTGTTGCTGCTGTCGAATCAGTGCCGCCCGTACGAGGTCGACGGCGGTTCGACGGACGCGTTGCTTGACGAGTGGATCAACGTCAAGCTTGCCGCCGAGATGAGGCGATCGCTTAGCCTCAAGCGAATGCGGCGCAACTTCGCGCTGATCGTCGCCGATTTCTCGAGTGTAAAGCGCTCCGGCTTGCCGAAGACTCGAGTCGGAGTCGTCGGGGAGATCTACGTGAAGTACAGTCCGCTGGGTAACAGTAACCTTGAGGCGTTCCTAATGCAAGAGGGCGCGGAGCCCGTCGTGCCCGGGCTTAGCGACTTCCTGATCTTCAAGATTGATAACCGGGACGCGGACGTAACGCTGTACGGGGGGTCGAGCCTTAAACAGCGGCTGGCGCGTATGCTTAAGAACTATTTCATCAAATGCCAGGACGCGATGATAGAGGCGGTGGAGCGCAGCGAGTTCCGCGCTCCGGCTCGGTTTGAGGAGATCAAGAAGCTTGCGGGCAGATACCTGAGTGCGGGTAACAAGATGGGCGAGGGCTGGCTGCTGACGGGCGAGATGCTCGAGCTTATCCGCGACGGGACTCCGAACATCGTGTGTACGCAGCCGTTCGGCTGTCTGCCGAATCACATCGTCGGTAAGGGCATGATCCGCGCAATCAAGACCGATCACCCGGAGGCGAACATCGTCGCGATCGACTACGATCCCGGCGCTACCAGAATCAACCAAGAGAATCGCATAAAGCTAATGCTGGCGAACAGTCGAAGAGCGACCGTGTAAAGAGCTTGAACTTGCCATTCGGGGGGACATCGCTTGAAAGTTACCCAAATTTGGGGTCAAGCAGTCATAAAAACTTTACAAAAACGCTTGACAAGCGGGTGTTACTAGTGTATAATAGCCCTCGTCCCTCGGGTGAGGGCTATTACAATCAGGAGGGTTTCAATGAAGAAACAACTACTTGCGATCACGCTGATCGCCGCGCTATTGGCGTCGTTTATCGCGTCATGTAAGAAGACGGAGGATCCGAACAACCCGGCTTCGTCGTCAAGCCCGGGAGCGTCCGGCACCGTCGCCGTCGGAGGATTCCTCTACGTGCCTACGTACTTGGACATCACGCTGCCCGATAACGTTATCGGCGAGCCGAAAGTCATCGACGGCAGCTTGTACTACTTCGCGATGGACAATTTCCCGGTTGCAGACGGCGGCGAAGAGACTTACGGCGGCGGCGGCGGCGGCGGTATGGCAGTAGCGCGAGGAGCGTTAGGTGCGCCGTTCTCGCTTGGACGCGGGCTCGCATTGCGTGCGCCCAGTGAGCCGCCTCTCGCGAGTGATGGCGAGCTTACCCCGGACGGCGATGAGCCTATCGGCGGCGATGAGGAACTGATTCAGCCAACGTACCGTATGTACCGCGCAAGTCTTGACGGATCCTCCACGACGGTTATCGAGGGCTTCATCGCGCCCACCGCGCCCGCCGGATACGAGGGCACGGGGAGCTTCTACATCAATTCGTTCATCGACAACGGCGACGGCACGATCTGGATTCACGAGTCCGGGCAGTTCGGCACGTATAACGAGAATACGCGCTCATTCGACGGTATTACCGTCAGCTATATCAGGAAGCTGAATCTGATGGGCGAGCAGCTTGCGATGGTCGACGCGTCCGCCCTGGTCGGCGATAGTACGGAGTTCTACATCGGCGACTTCGCGGCCGATAAGGACGGGAACATCGTGATGCAAGCCAGTATTAGCGGTACGAATGAGATGAAGTTCATCGCGGTCGCGCCGGACGGGACGAAGCTTGCGGAGATTCCGGTCGTTGGCTGGCCGCAGGCTATGCTTGCGATGCCGGACGGTTCAATCGTCGCGATGATAAGCAGCGATGGTCAGCCGCGAATAGACGTCGTACCGATCGACGTCAAGGGCGCGAGGCTTGGCGCCAGCCTTGGAACCGCGCCGGATAACCTTTGGCAGTTTAACGGAGTTTTGCCGGACGGCAGGATACTCTCGCATACCGATCTCGCGCTGAACGCGTTTAAGCCCGGCGATTCGACGGCGGAGCCGATTGTCGGCTGGCTTGACGCGGACGTAGACAGCAGCAGCATACAAAGCGTTACGGTTGACGGCGACGATATCTACGTCTCCGCGTACAACATTGACTATACGGTCGGGCGAGGCTCGTACGTTGTTACGAAGCTTACGAAGACTCCCGCCGCCGAGGTTAAGCAGAAGACGGTGCTGACGCTTGCGTGCAACTATCTTGACGGCGACTTGCGTAACGAGATCTTGAAGTTCAACAAGTCGGATCCGGATTACCGGATAACGGTAAAGGATTACTCGGTGTACAACACTTCGGACGACTATCTTGCGGGACAGCTGAAGATGAATACGGAGATCATCGCGGGAGATGTGCCTGACATAATCCAGTGCGGCTATACGCTTCCGGTATCGACGTACACTGCGAAGGGCGTGTTTGAGGATCTGTACCCGTATTTGGACGGGGATACGAAGCTTGGCGGACGGGGTGCGATCGT
>JAITGH010000025.1 GCA_031280855.1 Oscillospiraceae bacterium
AGACTACGATTGATGTAAGTTCTAACGATAAGGCTCGCGCTTCGCTTGAAAAGATCGACACGGCATTGAACGACATCAGCTCACAGCGTGCGACGCTGGGCGCGGTACAGAACCGCTTAGAGTACACGATCTCGAACCTCGACACGAGCGCGGAGAACCTGCAGGCGGCGGAGAGCCGGATCCGCGACGTAGACATGGCGAAAGAGATGACGAACTTCATGAAGAACAACATCCTCAGCCAGGCGTCGACGGCGATGCTCGCGCAGGCGAACAGCCTCCCGCAGGGAGTGCTGCAGCTGCTGGGCTAAGACTCGGGCGGCCGGACTATCGGGCGGATTCGTATCCGCCCGGTTTTTTGCGCGTGGGGGAGGGGAGGGGAGTTACGCGAGTACCAGACGTTGGCCTCGTCGTCCCAGTACAGATTGACAATGTGTTCCATGTGTGCGCCCTCCTTAGAAATTCTTACCCTATTATACCACACTTTCGCCGATTTGTCAAGTAAAATTTGTGTGAACGCGCACGCGGCGCGGCAAATTTCCACTTGACAAATCGGCGAAAGTGTGGTATAATAGGGTCATAAGGTATCGACATAACTTTTTGAAAGGACGCATTACTATGTACACATTCAGACCATGCACGGAGCGCGTTTGGGGTATGCGGGAGAAAGTCCGCAACCGCGTGATCATCGCGGACTCCGAGAAGACTCGAATCAAGATGGAGGCCTCGCAACGCTTCGACGGAGTCACTCCGCTGATCCAAAAGCCCTCGCAATCGCTGTACGTCATCCAAAATATGCCGCTTCGCATCGAGGAGGACGACTACTTCGCCGGAAACCTTGGCAACAAGAACTTCGGCGGCGGCAGCGGCGCGATGTGGCTCATGGCGGACATCGAGAATACGTGGCCGATCGAGTCCGACGGCTTGCACCACGCGCCGATCGACGACCCGCTGTACTCGCGCCAGCTGCTGGCGATCTCCCCGGAGGAACTGCGTAACCTGCGTGAGCTCATGACGAAGCAGATGCGCGGCGGCGGCGGGTTCGGCTTCGGTGACAAGTGGCTTCCCGACGGCGCGGACGCGTTCATGAAGCTCCAGGCCAGCGATTACGGGATCCCCGGCCGCCCGGGAGCGCTATTGCCGCCGGGTCACCTTACTCCGGGCTTCCAAAATATCCTGCGTCAGGGCTACGGCGCGATCCGCAAGCAGGCTCAGGACTGGCTGGACGAGCGTGAGGGCCGCGTAATGGGCGACGACATGCGCAAGTACGTCTTCTACAAGGCCGCGACTATCGCCTGCGACGGCGCGATTACGCTGACGCTGCGCTACGCCGAGCTCGCGAAGGAGATGGCGCAGTCAGCCGCGACTCCGGCGCGTAAGGCGGAGCTTGAGCGCATGGCGTCCGGGCTGGAGTGGATCTCCGTCAACCCCGCACGTACGTTCTGGGAGGCTTGCCAGCAGATCATGCTGTACCACCTGTTCCTGATGGTCGACAACGGGCCCGGCGTTACCTCGATGGGTCGCTTCGACCAGAACACGTGGCCGTACCTCAAGGCGGATCTCGACGCGGGTACGATCACAATGGACGAGGCGCAAGAACTGGTCGACGCGTTCTTCCTGAAGCTGAATACATACCATGAGGGCGGATTCGGCAAGATGGCTCAAACCGCCGGGATCGGGCACATCGGGCAGCATACCACTATCGGCGGCTTGATCCCGGAGACCGGAGAGGACGCGACGAACCCCGTCTCTTACATGGTGCTGGAGACAATCGCACGGATGCAGCTTCACGAACCGACCGTCTCATTACGCGTCCATAAGGATACGCCCGAAGACATCTGGAACTGCGCACTCGAGACCTCCAAGATTATCGGCGGGCTGCCGCTGTTCCAGAATGACGAAGTCATCATCCCGGGGCTAATGCGTGAACTCGGGTTCTCATTGGAGGACGCCCGCGATTACAGTCTGATCGGCTGCCAGGAGATCGTCGGCTCCGGCAACGATTACCCGGCTCCGAACGGCACCGCGATGTCGCATAACGGCATCTACTGGTCGATCGTGATTACTATGGCGATCAACAACGGAATCAACCCGATGAACGGCGCTCAGGCTCCAGAGCATGTGCGTTCCGGCTACCTGTACGAGATGAACTCCATCGAGGAGGTTCGCGCCGCCTTGGAAAAACTTGCGCGTTGGATGCTGACGTGGTCGGCGACGCTTAACAACTATGCGGAGTATGAGCAGGCGCGTCTGTTCCCGTTCCCGAATCTGTCGATCTCGACGACCGGGTGCATGGAGAAGGGCATGGACGTCTCCGCCGGAGGAGCGAAGTATAACTCTTATGGCGGTACCGCGACGGGGCTTGCAACCGTCGGAGATAGTTTGACCGCGCTTAAGTACGTGGTGTTCGACAAGAAGCTCGTGTCCGGCAAGGAGTTCTTGGACGCACTGCTTGCGAACTGGGAAGGCTATGAGCCGCTGCGCCAGCGCATCATCAACGAGGCGCCGCACTATGGCAACGCGGATCCGTACGCGGATATGGAGCTTAAGTGGGTCGTCGACCTCTACTATCGGCTGTGCACGGAGTTTTCCAACCAGCGCTGCAAAGTGTACAAGGGCGGCATGTACGGCGCGGCGGATCACGTGCCGCAGGGCGAGCTTACATGGGCGACTCCCGACGGCCGTAAGACCGGTACTCCGATCGCGGACGCGATGAGCCCCGTGCAAGGGCGCGATACCAATGGTCCGACGTCCGTGTTCCTGTCGTCGTGCTGCTTCGATCACTCAAGGTTCCTTGACGGCATGGCGGTTAACCTGCGGCTTCACCCGACCGCGCTGTCAAACGACGACGGAGTCGCCAAACTTCGAGACATGACCAAGACGTTCTTCGAGAAAGGCGGCATGGAATGCCAGTACAACGTCGTCGATTCAACGACGCTGCGGGAGGCTCAGGCGGATCCCGACAAGCACCATAACTTGGTCGTGCGAATCGCGGGGTACTCTGCGTACTTCGTTGAGATGACGACCGCGATGCAGAACGACGTTATCTCGCGTGCGGAGCACAGTTTCTAAACGCGGAAGCGCGTACGGCGTGGGCATAACGCTCGCGCCGTACGGCGTTGAGCACGCGGTTCGTAACCATTGTTACTATTCGCGGCTGAATACCGGGAATAGTTAAAAAAGGGCTTGACACCTACCATGTAAGCGTATATAATGTATCAGTTGTTTGTGGCTGTTTGACTAAGAGCCTGTTTAGCAACTTCGGCGCACTGCATCTTTTGAGAAAATTTGCCAACTTCTTCGTTGCGCGTCGGTCAAATACGGCAGTATTCTCCCTCCTCGCGCCTGGAATTTTAGCAAATTTGCTTTCAAAATCTACAGCACGCGAAGTTGCTAAACAGAGTTATCATATAGGTATACACTCCACTTTGAAAGGATATTCCAACATGCAAGTAAAACCCTTTGACCCCAAAGAGCTGGAGCTCGTCGAGTTCGAGATGTTCGGTATGAAGATGAGCAACTACTCGTACCCGTTGCCGCGCAATGAGCACGAGCGGCTCGTATTCACGCGGAAGCCGTGGTGGCAGGCGACTCAGGCGACAGACGCGACTATGTTCACGCCCGGCGTCGTGCCGGATAACGTTGCGCGAGCTTTAGTAATGCAAGGCGGAGCGCCGCGTCAGTTCCAAGACCACGAGATCAACCCCGATATGTTCGGCGTAGAGTGGGAGTATATCGCCACGGTCGGAGGTTCGATGGTGCGCCCGGGTAAGGCGTTCCTTGAGGACATCGAAGAGTGGTACGACAAGGTTACGTTCCCGGATCACGACTCGTG
>JAITGH010000027.1 GCA_031280855.1 Oscillospiraceae bacterium
TGTGTCCGCTTTTCTTATAATCGAGTGCCGCCTCTCGGTAATCCTTGCTGTATGCCATACTATATATATCGGCATATCCATAAAATACTTTATACTTATTATGTTAAAACACTATATACTTCCACTTTTTGGCTTTGTCAAGCGTTTTTTTTAACTTTTTTGCCCTAAATTGCACATAAATTTGGTGCAACCACGCTTATGTAGATCACTCTATAAAGGTAAGACTTCTTGGAGTTGCATTCGTATAGCATTCGCGGGTTTCGCAAGGTTTGTAAAAAAACTCTTGCGTTTCGTGATGGATTGTGCTATAATACCACGGATAAACGTAGCGCGGCACATCAAGGAGGTATCGCATGGCTTATACGATCGCCGTCGCCGGGAAGGGCGGCACGGGCAAGACCACCATCACGGGGCTGCTCATTCACTATCTCGCTAAGCTCGGAACCGGACCCGTGCTCGCCGTTGACGCCGACGCGAACTCTAACCTGAACGAAGTGCTTGGCGTTCCGATGGGCATGACGCTCGGCGATCTGCGTGAGGAACTGGAGCGCGGCGACATGATGGAGGTCAGCCCTATTCCCCCAAGCATGTCCAAAGCCGATTATACAGAGCTCAAGTTCGCCTCCGCGCTTACCGAGATGGACGATTACGACATGATCGTCATGGGTCGAACTCAAGGCTCCGGCTGCTACTGCTTCGTCAACGGATTGCTGCAGCACCAGATTCAGAAGTTCGGCGGAGCGTACAAGTACGTCGTCGTCGATAACGAGGCCGGCATGGAGCACATCTCGAGGGGCGTGCTTCCCGCCGTCGATTGCGTACTGCTGGTCAGCGATTGCTCCCGCCGCGGAGTACAAGCCGTCGGGCGAATCCAGCAGCTGGTGCGCGATCTCCGACTCAACCCGACGAAGATGGGGCTGGTCGTTAACCGCGCTCCCAACGGAGTGCTGAGCGACGGGATACGCGAGGAGATCGAGCTTCAGGGGCTCGAGCTCATCGCGGTCGTACCGCAGGATTCCCAAGTGTACGATTACGATTCGCAAGGCCGCCCGCTGGTCGATTTACCGGAGGACGCGCCCGTTAAGGTTGCGGTGCGTGAGCTCGTCAAGCTGATCGCGGAGTAACCCGCGTAATACAAGCCTATTCCAAACACCAACAAACAATAAGGAGATACAACTATGCCATTCAAGAAACCTGCGCCGAAACCCGGTGCGGCGATCAACGAGGTCGTGCTCGGGACGGGGGAGAACGCCGTGAAGCTCGGCGGCGAGAGCGTCCTGCCGTTCTACGGCTTCGACGCGGAGATTGCGAACACGACGAAGATCGGGATCGAGGTCGCGGACGTAGAGTTCGAGGACGCGGTGCCCGGAATCGCGGTGCTTTACGCGGGCGCGACCAACGCGGCAGAGCGCGTGGTTCGCGCCGCCGGAGTGCCCGGGGTCGACTTCGTGTGCCTGCGCTTCGAAAGCGCGGATCCCTCCGGCGCGGATACCTCGGCGGAGGACTGCGCGGCAGTCGCGAAGTCCGCGTTCGACGCGCTCGCGGGGGCGAAGCCGCTGGTTATCCTCGGCAGTAAGAACAACGAGAAGGACGCGCAGATCTTCGACAAGATCGCCGCCGCGTTGCAAGGCGGCAACGTTTTGTTCGTCTCGGCTAAGGAGGAGAACTACAAGACCGTCGCGGCAAGCGCGGGGCTCGCCTACGGTCAAAAGATCAGCCCGGAGAGCGCGGTCGACATTAACCTTGCCAAACAGCTAAACGTGCTGATCACGCAGATGGGCGTCGACGCGAAGAATCTGGTGATGAACGTCGGCTCCGCCGCCGCAGGGTACGGGTTCGAGTACGTTATTTCCACCATCGACCGCATTAAGGGCGCCGCGATGTCTCAGAACGACGCCACGCTTAGTATGCCGATCTTCACGCCGATCTCCACGGAGACTTGGGCGGTTAAGGAAAGCACCGCGTCGGAAGCGGACATGCCGGATTGGGGTTCCGTGGAAGATCGCGGAGTCTCGATGGAGATTCAGACAGCGGTCGCGGTAATCGCGTCCGGCTCGAACGCCGTTATGCTGAGGCATCCGGCCTCAATCGCCGCAGTCTCGAAGCTCGTTAACGCTCTCGCATAGCGCGTGCCGCCGACTATACCGACAGGTATTGTCAGAAATATGTTGCAGTACGAGGATAACGACCGCCGCCGTATCGTTTTTCACTGCTCCACCGTTGCATAAGTGAGGCATGAAAAAAACGGCAAGGGAGGCAGACGAAGCAGTGCACAAATTTATGACATTACCTACCAACGACACTTGCGGTATCGCTACGGTGCCGCTTTGATGAAAGGGAGATTATAACAAATGGCTCTTAAGGGTTTAGACATATTCAAGCTGATTCCGAAGACGCACTCTAACTGCAAGGAGTGCGGGTTCCCCACGTGCATGGCGTTCTCGATGAAGGTCGCGCAGGGCGGAGCAGAGATAACGAAGTGCCCGTACGTTGAGGCGGACGTGCTGGAGAAGATCGCGGAAAGCACCGCGCCGCCGATGAAGTCGCTTGCGGTCAAGCTTGGCGCGGACGAAGGCAAGATCGGCGGCGAGACCGTGCTGTTCCGCCATGAGAAGACGTTCGTCAGCAAGACGCTGTACGCGTTCACCTTGAACGCGAGTGACTCCGACGAGGCAATCGACGCCGCGATCAAGCAGAACGTCAGCGTCGACTATACTCGAATCGGGGAGCGTATGTACGCGGAGTTCGCGCACGTCAGCTCGCCCGACGGGACGAACCTCACGCCGCTGGCGGTTAAGGCCGCCGCGCTCGGGCGCGGAGTCATCGTCAGCACTCGCAACTATGACGCGGCGAAGTCTGCGGTAGCGGCGATCGCGGACTCGAAGCCGATCCTTAACGGCGCGGATAAGGACAACTTCGAGCAATTCTCCGCGCTTGCCACGGAGCACGGGATTTTGCTGGGGGTTAACGCGCCGAATCTTGAGGAGATGTACGAGCTGGTGGAGAAGCTGGAGAAGCTCGGCAACAAGAACCTCGTGTTGACGGTCGATACGGGGAATATCAAGACGGCGTATGAGATGGTCGTGCAGATCCGGCGTACCGCGCTGATGGGCGGCGACCGCGTGTTCGGCTATCCGACGATTGTCAACGTCGCGGGCTTGACGGGCGGAGATCCGGCGCTGCAATCTGCGCTCGCCTCGCTGTTCACCGTCAAGTACGGCTCGATCCTGCTGCTTGACAAGATGGACTATGCGACGGCGCTGCCACTTTACGGCTTACGTCAGAATCTGTTCACCGATCCGCAGAAACCGATGCGGCAAGAGGTCGGAATCTATCCGATGAACAAGGGCGCAGAGAACGACCCGTGCTTCGTGACGGTCGACTTCGCTTTGACGTACTTCGTGGTAAGTGCGGAGCTGGAGCGCAGCGGCGTGCCGCTGAACCTGCTTATCTGCGACGCCGGAGGCTACTCCGTGCTGACCTCATGGGCGGCGGGTAAGTTCAGCGCGTCGTCAATCGCGAAGTTCGTCACGGAGGAAGTTGAGAGCAAGATCAAGTCCCGCACTCTGGTTCTTCCGGGCAAAGTCGCCGTACTAAAGGGTGAGCTTGAGGCAAAGCTTCCGGATTGGAAGATTCTCGTCGGGCCGAACGAGGCCGTCGCGCTGGTCAAGTATGCGCGTGAGCTTGTCGGCGCATAGGTCGGTAATACCGTTAAGTTGCGTCGTTAAGACTAATAAGTAAGGACGCGTACGGAAGTACCGTACGCGCATGGAGGAACAATGGCAAAATTTATCACAATCGGGGAGCGCATCCACTGCATCAGCCCCGTAATCCGCGAAGCGATGAACTCGAAGAATCCGGAGCCGATCCTGAAGCGTGCGAAGGAGCAGCTTGACGCCGGAGCAGTCTACCTCGATCTTAACATCGGGCCCGCCGAAAGCAACGGTGAAGACCTGATGCAATGGGGCGTGAAGTTACTTCAGGAGAACTTCGACAACGTGCCCATCGCGCTTGACACTGCGAACAAGAAAGCGATCGAGGCGGGGATCCGCGTCTACAATCGCGCCAAGGGTAAGCCGATCGTTAACAGCGCGGACGCGGGTGAGCGCATCGAGAACATCGACCTCGCAGCCGCGAATGACGCGATCGTGCTCGCGCTATGCTCTGCGGAGGGCGTGCCGGGTTCAGTGGACGAGCGTCAGGCGTTCTGCATGGAGATGCTGGAGCGCGGCATGGAAAAAGGCATGGACGCGGCGGAGGACATGTGGTTCGATCCGCTGTTCCTCGTCATCAAGGGTATGCAGGATAAGCAGAAAGACGTGCTTGACACTATCCGCTGGTTCGCGGAGCAGGGGTTCAAGTCGACCGGAGGGCTGTCGAACATCTCTAACGGGATGCCGAAGCACATACGTCCGATCATGGACAGCACGATGCTTGCGATGTGCATTTCCGCCGGACTGACCAGCGCGATCGTCAACCCGAACGATCTTCGGCTCATGGAAACTGTGAAGAGCTGTGACGCGATCTTGAACGAGACTCTCTTCGCCGACAGCTACCTCGAGTTATAACGATGAAGAAGTTTCTGGTGATCGCGATAATCGCGTTGTTCGTGATATTCGCGGGCGGTCAGATCATGGAGTGGCTTAGCCGCTATACGTGGCTTGCGTTTCGGTATCTTAGCCGAGCGATAGTGTATTTGTTCGCGATCGCCGGATTGGTCGCGGTAGTTCGGTTCGTGTGGACATATTGGAAAGACTAGCCTAGTGCGGGGAACAGGAAGCGGAACTCACGCCCTGTTTCCCGCACGTTGGCGGTAACCCGCTAGATCTTGCGGTACTCGTCCGCTTGCTTGTCGATAAGCTCGAGTACGGCGCGAATCTCGTCGGCGGTAAACTGAGGTTTACTTGGATCCTTGCCGAATAGTGACTTCTCGATCAGCTTGCTGATGCTCCGTGCCTCCTCCGCTCTGGTAACTTTCTCGAATCGCTCGGTTTGATTCGCCATCTCGAATTCCTCCCATGTGGTAGGCATAGTCGCGCACCTCCTGTCGCTAGATGTTGCGGTATTCGTCCGCTTGCCGGAGTATCGCGGCGATCGCGTTCTTAACGTCCTGAACGGATATTTCGCTTTTGCCGATATTGCGCTCAAGAAGCGTATCCTGAAAGAACATTGCGATCCGCCGCGCTTCCTCCGCTCTGGTGACTTTCTCGAATCGCTCGGTTTGATTCGCCATCTCAAGTTCCTCCCATGTGGTAGGCATAGCCGCGCACCTCCTGTAGTCGATATTCATAGTTATTATACCATACTCTATCCTCAAAGTCAAGGGGGAAATCACAATGACACACGTAACATTCACGTTCGAGTCTGCGGCGGACGTCACGATCTCCGTTCAGCCGTCCGAGTCCATCCTCGAGTCTGCGCGTAAGGCAAACGTCGCGATCGACGCGCCCTGCAACGGCAACGGCAGCTGCAAGAAGTGCAAGGTCGAGCTTAACGGCGCGGAGGTGCTCGCATGTCTGACTTCGGTCGGCGCCGAGCCGATTACCGTACGCGTTCCCGATATCGCCGCCGCGTTCAAGTCGCGCATGAAGACTGCGGATCTCTCCGATGAGCGTGAGCTATCGCTATTCCGCGAGACTCAGGCGAACCTGACGGAGTTCGGGCGCGATGAGCGCGTGGGGCTCGGGCTCGCGATTGACATCGGGACGACAAGCGTCGCCGCCGCGATGGTAGACCTCGCCTCCGGCGAAGTCGTCGCGAAAGCGAGCGCGGGTAACGCGCAAATCCGCTACGGCGCGGACGTCATTCACCGCATCGTCGAGGCCGAGAAGCCCGGAGGGCTGGCAACGCTCAACCGCGCAATCGTGCAGGATACGCTCGTCCCGCTTATCGCCGCGATGACCGACGAGCCTCAGCGAATCGTTCGAGCCGTCGTCGCGGGGAACACCACGATGAACCACATATTTGCGAATGTGCCGCCGGACTCGATTCGGCTAGAGCCGTACGTTCCCGTTTGCTACGACTTCGAGCCGATGCGCGCCGACGCGCTTGGATTGCCGATCGCGCCGGACGCGGAGGTGCTGATCGCGCCGAACGCGGGCAGCTACGTCGGCGGCGATATCTCGGCGGGTACGCTTGCGTCGTTGTTATGGCGGCGTGAGGGCGATTACGCGCTGTTTTGCGACTTCGGGACGAATGGAGAGCTGGTATTCGGGAACAGCGAGTTCATGTTCACCTGCGCGTGTTCGGCGGGACCCGCGTTAGAGGGCGGCGAGATGAGCTGCGGTATGCGTGCGACCGACGGCGCGATCGAGGCGTGCGCGATTGACCGCGAGACTCTCGAGCCGACTCTGACGGTAATCGGCGGCGGGAAGCCCGTCGGGATCTGCGGAAGCGGAATCATCGACTCAATCGCGGAGATGCTCCGTTCCGGGATCCTCGATTCTCGCGGCAAGATCGCGGCGGACGGCTATCGCGTCAAGACCTCCGACATCGACGGCGTGAAGCGGTACGTACTCGCGTTCGATTGGGAGAGCGCGACGGGTCGCGAGATCGCGATAAGCGAGATCGACGCTGATAACTTCATGCGAGCGAAAGGCGCGATCTTCAGCGCGATCCGAACGATGCTGAACGCGGTCGACTTCACCGTCGACTCAATTTCGGAGGTTCTGGTCGCCGGAGGAATCGGAAGCGCGATCAACTTTGAGAACGCGGTCTACGTCGGTATGCTGCCGGACATCGATCGTGCGAAGTTCCGCTACATCGGCAACACGTCGCTTGCGGGCGCGTACGCTATGCTGCTGTCTGACGCCGCAGCCGCGAAAGTTACGGAGCTTAAGGACGGTATGACGTACCTCGAACTAAGCTCCGAACCCGGATATATGGACGAGTTCGTCGCCGCGTGCTTCTTCCCGCATACGGACTCCAACCTTTTTCCAAGTGTGACTTGACAAATGCGCGAGAGTGTGATACAATACGGAATAGCAGAGGCGTTGCGGGCGAATGCGCGGTATCCACTGCACATGCCGGGTCACAAGCGGAACCCGAAGTACGCGCTTGAACCCGCGCTGTGGCAGGACGTTACGGAGATCGAGGGGCTCGACGACCTGCATAACGCGTCCGGAGTCATCGAGAGCGTTCAGACCCTTGCAGCCCGCGTTTACGGGGTTCCGCGCTCATTCTTGCTGGTCAATGGATCGACGTGCGGTAACCTTGCCGCGATTCGCGCACTTGCGGAGCGTTACGGCGGCACTGAACTGGCAGTCGTCGGAGACGCGCACCGCAGCGTCGCTCACGCCGCCGAGTTATGCAACCTCACTCTCACGACGCCGGAACGCGCAACGGACGCGAGAGTCTGCGTCGCGACAAGCCCGTCGTACGAGGGCGTGACGCTCGACGTCGTCGCAATCTCCGCCGAGTGTGAGCGTCGCGGACTCGCACTGCACGTAGACTCCGCGCACGGCGCTCACCTCGGGTTCAACGAGTACTTTCCGCCGAACGCCGCGACGCTCGGCGCGGTAACCGTCGTCGAAAGCTTGCACAAGACGTTACCCGCGCTCGGGCAGACCTCCGTACTGCACCTGTGCTCCGACGCTCTGGAGCCCCGGCGATTGCAACGGCAGCTTGACGTCTTCCAGACCTCCAGCCCGTCGTACGTACTACTGGCAAGCGCGGAACACTGCTTACGCCTATTGGAGCGCGATGGCGTGCGCCTATTCGCGGACTTCGCCGAACGGCTCCGCCGCTTTTACGCGTCGGTGGAGCGCGTTGCGAGCGTGCGGCAACCCTCACGAGGGCTCGACCCGTCGAAGATACTGCTGCGCGGCGGCTCGGCTCCGGATCTCTTGCGCCGCAACGGCTTCGAGCCGGAGCGCGTGACCCTCGACGGGACTCTTCTGCTCACCTCATTCTGCGATGAGGACGAAATCTTCCAAAAACTGTCAACCCTACTATTAAAAGGAGCGTAACCATGAACAAGCACATTACCACACTGAAGACGCGGGAGCTATGCGCGGAGAAAGGCGGCTGCGGCGAGTGCCAGACCTCGTGCCAGAGCGCGTGCAAGACCTCCTGCGGGGTCGCGAATCAACCGTGCGAAGCCGCGAAGTCGGACGAGTAAGTGACGCACATCTACAAATTCGGAGAGCGCAACGTCGTGCTGGACTGCAACAGCGGAGCGATCCACGCTTGCAACGACGTCGCCTCCTCGATTATCGCGCTGCGTGAGCGTCACGACGCGCACCGCACTCTCACGCTGACGCTTGAGCAGTTCCCGGGCGCAGATCCGTCCGAGCTTGCGGAGATTCTTGCGGAGGTCGAGTCGCTCGCCGCGTCCGGGCTTCTCTACGCGCCTGAACCCGACGCGGTCAAGCTTGCGCCCGACGGCTCCGGCGTCGTCAAGGCGTTATGCCTGAACGTCAGCCATGCGTGCAATCTGACGTGCGAGTACTGCTTCGCGCACCAAGCGACTGACGAGGACTCGCTGATGAGCGTTGACGTCGGCGTTGCCGCAATCGACTTCCTCATTCGGAACTCCGGGACGCGGCGCAACCTGGAGGTCGACTTCTTCGGCGGCGAACCGCTGCTTAACCTCGACGTCGTCAAGCGAGTCGTCGCGTACGCCCGCGAAGCGGAACGCAATCGCGGCAAAAATTTCCGATTCACGCTTACAACGAACGGGCTATTGCTTGACGACGCGTTTGCGGAGTTCGCGAACGCGGAGCTTGCGAACGTCGTGCTGAGCCTTGACGGTCGGCGCGAGGTTCACGACCGGTTCCGGTGCGGCAGTTACGACGCGGTCGCGCCGAAGATTCAGCGATTCGTGGAAGCGCGGGGAGCGCGTCAGTACTACATTCGCGGTACGTTCACGCGTGCGAACACGGACTTCACGGAGGATCTGCTGCATATGCGGAGCCTCGGGCTGCGGAAGCTGTCGATGGAGCCGGTCGTATGCGGAGACTCCGCGCCGTACGCGCTGCGAGAGTGCGACGTTCCGTCGGTCGTTGCGGAGTATGAGCGGCTCGTCAGCTTGCTGGACGGCGCGGACTGGGACTTCTACCACTACAACCTCGACTTGGAGAATGGGCCGTGCCTGAAGAAGCGCGTCACGGGTTGCGGCAGCGGTACGGAGTACCTCGCGGTCACGCCGGACGGTGCGTTGTACCCGTGTCATCAGTTCGTCGGCGACCCGGAGTACGCGATGGGCAACGTCTTCGACGGAGTGACGCGGCCGGAGCTTCGCGATCGCTTCGCGTGTCGGAACGTGCTCACGCTGCCCGATTGCGCCGAGTGCTGGGCGCGGCTCTGGTGCGCCGGAGGTTGCGCGGCGAACTCGCTCCACGCCTCCGGCGATATCGAAGGCTCGTACACGCTCGGGTGCACGTTGTTCAAGAAGCGGCTCGAGTGCGCGATCGCGCTCAAGCTTGCCACTGCGTAAGTGCCTGAAGCAGCGAGTCGCGCTCGTTGGGAAGCGCCCCGTGCGCGACGGCTTCAAGCGTCGCTTGAAGCGCGTTGCCGACGGCTTTGCCGGAAAGTCCCAGCCTTACCGCGTCGCCGCCGTCAACCGCAAGGCGTGCAAGCGTGAAGCAGCGACCATCGGCGAGCAATGCGTCAAGCTCCGCAAGCGTAGCCGCAACGGGCTCACCGAGCGCGTCGCGCAGCCGCAGACTTCGCCGAACCGCGTCCGCGTCGCCGTAGCGCAGCAATAGCTCGACCGCCGTGCCGTCGTCGCTCATGATTGAGCGCACTCGGCGAATTGAGCGAGCGTCCGCGTTAGAGAACCGCAGTCTTCGCAGGATCGCGTCCGCGTCCGTATTCAGCGTGAGCGTCGCGACGCGCTCCTCGAGCCGCTCGCCCTCGACTGCGTGAGGCTCCGCGCCAAGTACGACGCGAAGCGGCTCCGGGAACTCTCGCGTTACGCGCTTCACTCCCGCGCCGAGCAACAGCTTGCACAGCTCCGAGCGCACTCGCTCTGCGGAGATCATGCGCAGAAGCTCGCACTTGCGCCGAATGGAGTCGGCGAGCGATGGCTCGACCCTGAAGTCGAGCTGAGACGCGAACCGCAACGCTCGCAGGATTCGCAGCGCGTCCTCGGTAAGTCTCGCGTCCGCGTCTCCGACGGCGCGAATGACGCGGCGTTGGAGGTCGGCTTGACCGCCGTGCAAGTCGATCAGCCCGCGATCCGGGTGGTATGCCATCGCGTTGATGGTGAAGTCGCGGCGGGCCAGATCGTCCGCAAGCTCCCGCGTGAACGTGACCGCGTTGGGGCGGCGGTGATCCGCGTACTCGCCGTCGACGCGAAACGTGGTGACCTCGACGGGCATACCGCCGCAAACGGCGGTGATCGTGCCGTGGCGAAGCCCGGTATCGTGCGTGGTGAACGCGTGTAACGCGTGCTTCGATTCGTCCGGCGTTGCAGAGGTCGCGACGTCCCAATCCACGGGCGTCGAGCCGCGCACGCTATCGCGGACGCAACCTCCAACCAAGTACGCGTCGTGACCCGCGTCGTTCAGTGCGCGTATCAGCTCGAGTACGCGTTCATCAATCAGCATGGAGCAAGTGTAGCACATCGGTGCGCGGTTGTCAATGGTAATGCCATAAATTTGTGTATTACTTCGTCTGCCTCCCTTGCAGTATCGCATACAGCGGCGGTCGTTATCCTCGTACTACAACAAATTTCTGACAATACCTGTTAATAGGTTCTTAGACCCGACGGAGGAGGCGAATGGAATGCGGATAGCCGATGTTAGCGACGACAGCATCGTTGACGGGCCGGGAATGCGGTTCGTCGTATTCACGCAGGGTTGTATTCGACTGTGTCCGGAGTGCCATAACCCTCAAACGCAGAGCATGGACGGCGGGCGCGACGCTTCGGTGGACGAACTTTTCGAGCGCGTGCGAAGTAACCCGCTATGCTCCGGCTTGACGCTGTCCGGCGGGGAGCCGTTCGCGCAACCGGGCGAGTGCGCGGAACTCGCCCGGCGCGTACGCGGGATCGGCAAGTCCGTCTGGTGCTTCTCCGGCTATCGTCTGGAGGAACTTGAGGATACCGCGAATATACCGCGCACCGTCGCGGTAAAGCGTCGCCGCCGTACGAAGCTCGATCAGCACGACCCGGGGTTCCTCGACGGGCAGCTGGTCATCGAGAACGATCTCGGCGCGCACGTTGACCCGCGTGA
>JAITGH010000034.1 GCA_031280855.1 Oscillospiraceae bacterium
GCGAGAGCTTGCGCCGGAGTTCATCATGCGCACCTCCGCGTCCTTGCGGATCACTCCGTCGAAGACCCGAACGTAGACGATAACGCCCTTGAAGCTGTCGTACTGGCTGTCGAAGATGAGGGCGCGTAACGGTGCGGACGCATCGGCGGACGGCGCGGGTATAGAGCGCACGATAAGCTCGAGCACCTCGCCGATGTTAAGCCCGAGTTTCGCGCTGATTAGCGGCGCGTTCTCTGCGGGTATGCCGATGATATCCTCAATCTCGCGGATTACGCGCTGCGGCTCCGCGCCCGGCAGGTCGATCTTATTGATAACGGGCAGAACCTCAAGGTTATTGTCAACCGCGAGGTACGCGTTTGCCAGCGTCTGCGCCTCCGTTCCCTGCCGAGCGTCGACGACGAGCAACGCACCCTCGCACGCCGACAGTGAGCGCGAGACCTCATAGTTGAAGTCAACGTGCCCCGGCGTGTCGATAAGGTTGAGCGTATACGCCTGACCGTCGGCGGCGGCATAGCTGAGCCCGACGGCTCTCGCCTTGATCGTTATCCCGCGCTCACGTTCTAGCTCCATGTCGTCCAGCAATTGTGACGACATCTCACGCGGGTCGACGGCGTTGCACGCCTCCAGCAGACGGTCGGCGAGCGTGCTCTTGCCATGGTCGATGTGAGCGATGATGGAGAAGTTGCGGATATACTTGGGGTTAATCACAGTATGGTTAACTCACTTTCTTCGCTTTACCCTTAATGGGAAGAAAAGGGGTCATGAAGACGAAAATCAGCATAATACAGCCCTCGAGCATGTAAAATATGCGGTAATCGTTACGGGCAAGCGGCATGGTTACGAATCCGGGGATCACGACGTTGAACGCGAGCATAAGCGTCGCCATGAACCCGCCTGCGGTGCCCGCGTATTTCGGACCGATCTCCGGTAACGACATCGGCGCGGAGGTCAGCACAGGCGTACAGCCAAGCGTCACGAAGCCGAGCGCGGCAAGCGCGGCAATCTTCAGCGGCAACGCCGGGATCTGCCACGCGAACGCGACTCCCGCCGCGGACAGTACGCCTATGATCGCGAAGATTAGCTTCGGCCGGGCGGCGCGTCGTATGAGCCTCGGCATAATCAGGCAGCCCACCATCGCGGAGACCGTGAACACATTCGTTACCGTGGCGGCAAGCCCCGTCTCATACCCGCTGTCCTTTAGCGCGTCCATCAGGTATTGGCTCAGCGTAAGCGCGGAGGATTGGAACAGCATCATGCCGATTGTGATGATCCAAAGCGACTTGCTCTTAACGGTTACCTTGAGGCACTCCAAGATTGGCGGAGTCTTCTCGTCAACATCGCCGACCGGGACGGAGGGTTTCTCCTTGCCGAGTACCAGCCACGCAACCCACATGAGAATCGCGAAGATCGCGGCGCTGATGAAGCAGTCGCGGTAGTTTGCGAAAAGCGTGGAGATCCCGAGTCCGATCGCCATCGACCCATTGCAGAACGCGACGAAGATTCCCAGCGCCATCACGCTCTGACGCTCCGGGAACCAGCGTCCGACGATCTTCATTTGGTTCGCGTTGAAGAACGTGGCGGCGACTCCGCTGAGCAGCATGCAGATGAACATCAGCTCGTACGTCGTCGCCCAACGCCGAGCGACGATAGCGGCGACGGCGACGGAGTACGCGATCATGAGGATACGCTTCAGCCCAAAGCGATCGACCAATACTCCGGAGACGAGACTTAGCAACGCGCCGGGGATTAGCGGTGCGTTCATCAGGTTGACGAACTTCGACTTGTCGGTAATACCGATCTCTTGAAGCCACGGCGTGCCCCAGTGGGTCATCATAAACTGCGAATACTGCGGTGCCATGATCCCAAGGCACATCAGCACCAGCATTACCCACTTATAGCCGGAGCGAGAATTATGTTCAATCTGCATAAAAACTCCGTTATCTGAAAGCGATGAGTTGGTTAATCCGCCAGCCCGGTTATTTGCCCGTACGTGCCGTCCTTACGCTTATAGACGACGGAGAACGCGTTGGAGTCGGACTCGTTGCGGAACGCGAAGAACTCGTGCCCCAGCAGATTCATTTGCAGGATCGCTTCCTCGGGCGACATCGGTTTGATGGAGAAGCGTTTGAGCTTGGTAATCTTGAACTCTGCATCGTCGTCGGGTTCTTCGTCGAAGTAGGGGATGGCGTCGACGGCGACGTCCTTGATACCGGCGCGGAGCCGCTTTGAAAGCTTCGTCTTGTTCTTGCGGACTTGACGCTCGACGGCTGCGACTGCGCTGTCGATACACGCAAACTGGTCGTGCGTCAGTTCACTGACGCGGAAGATGGTGCCGCTGAAGTTGATGGTGACCTCCAGCCCGTGGCGGCCGCGCTCGAGGTAGAACGCGACGGTGCACTCGCCCTCGTCTCGGAACAGGCGGTCGATCTTACTGAGCTTCTTCTCGGCGTAGGCTTTAAGCTCGTCGGTTATCTTTGCGCGCTTCTCGTTGTAGGTGAATCTCATTGGTGAGTCCTCCGGAATAGTGAATTAGTAATTAGTAAGTAGGAATCAGCGGACGGAGTGACGGGGGACGGAATAGTGAATTAGTTAGTAGGGGACGACGGGACGGAGTAGCGCGTAGGAATTAGCAGACGGGGTGAATCTCCCGTGGAAGCGCTCTACAAATTCCCATTTCCTAATTACCGGTAACTAGTTTCCCATCGGGCAGGACGCGTCCGTACACTCCGTGTTGGTACATTGGGGTAAAGTTGATGGGTGCGCCGAGCCGCTTGATCTTGACGGCGCTGTGCCAAACCTCCGAGGGGACGCGGATAATCGTCGGCTTCGTGATGGTAAAGGTCTCGAGCTTGTCGGGCGAGTAGCCGAGCGAGATCTCGATCTCCGCGTCGAAGTCGAAGAACCTCGCGATGTCCGCCCCGGTGAACCAGAGGTACTCCTCCACGCCGTGGTGCATGTGAAGCTCCCCGATTTCGCAGGGCTGTTGGATAATCTCGTACTTGTAGACGAGTCGGGACTCCGGCATGTCGCTTGCACCGTAGAACTTGGCTCGAGGCGAGAGGAAACGCGGGTCGCTGTGAAGCTCCGGGGTGAACGGGAACACGTACTTGTCGAAGTTGCCGGTGCGCGGTGCGTTCGCCATGTCGTAGTAGGGCTTGAGCAAATCGATGGTAGAGGCCTCGGCCTGAGAGGTCTCGCCCTGCGCCTCGGCGGCGTCCATGCGCTCACTGAAACACTTGCCGCAGTAGATGCACTCCTTCGAGCGATCCTTGACGCAGCGGCGGACGCCCGCGCCGTCGTACTGGAAATCCTCCGAGCCGTTAGGGAGCTTGCGCGGGGTGATCTTCGACCAGTCGCCGTCCATATAGATCGCGCTGAACACGATCGGCTTGTCGGGGTTGATCTTGCGGAAGTTGATCGGACAGTGGTAGAGCTTCGGCGGGATACGAATCAGCGTGGGACTGTCGATGAGGAAGTGCTCCATATGTTCGTTGTCGTCGCCGAGCCAGATGTCGATCTCCGCGTCGAACTCCCAAAAGTTCGTCATGTCGGCGTTTGTGAAGACGATGTACTCGTCCACCGCGTGGTGAGTGTGCGGAACCTCCATCGGCAACGGCTTGTTGATCGCCGTGAAGTCCATGTACAGGCGTGCCTTCGGCATCATCGTCGTGCCGCGAAAGAACCCTCGCGGCGCAACGAAGCCGTACCAACTGTGATGCTCCTCCGGGATCGTGAACACCAGATCGCTAAGCTTGCTCATGATCGTGAACTCCTTGCATTGTTATTTGGGATTAGTAAGTAGCGGACGCGGTTTACGGAGGCGACGCTCTCCCAACGCCTATCTCCTAATCACTACTCCTATTATACCACAAAACAACGCGTTTGTCAAGTGTTATTTTTCTGAGCGCGAGGATCACGAGGGGGAACGTTTGATAGCATGTTCTTGAGCTACGCTGCCTCTGTATCGAGCCTTGCGACCGGCGCAGCGAAACTCTCGTGCCCTGATGGCGCGAGAGTTTCAGTCGGCGTAACGCTGAACCATTATCAGTCCCTGCGTAACTCCGCTTATTCGACGTCCTGCAGAGCGGAGTAGCCCTCCTCACCGGTGCGAACTTTGACGATGTTCTCAACGTCGTAGACGAAGATCTTGCCGTCGCCGATATTGCCGGTGTATAGCACTCGCTTCGCGGTCTCGATGACTGATGCGACCGGAACCTTACACACGACGATCTCCAGCTTCACTTTCGGCAGGAAAGTCACGTCGATCTCGATGCCGCGGTAATGCGCTTGGTTACCCTTCTGCATACCGTAGCCCATAACGTTCGTGACCGTCATACCGGTAATGCCGATGCTGTTCATCGCGACTTTCAGATCCTCAAGCTTATTCGGGCGAGTGACGATATCGACTTTGGTGAACTTGAAGTCGGAGTCCGGCATCGGGTGAGCCTTATGCACGACCTCGACGCTATCCCGCGTAACGGGCGCGGAGTCTTCGCTTTCGACCACGACGGAGGGTTGAATCGCCTCCGGATCCGTCAGGAATCCGGCGTAGGAACTGGTAAGCCCGTGCTCGGTGAGGTCAAGCCCGAGGACTTCCTCCTCTGCGGTTACGCGCAATCCGGTGAACTTCTTGATCAGCAGGAACACGATGGTCATCGCGATCGCGACGTAGACGGCGACCGCCGCGACTCCGAGAGCCTGCACACCGACGAACGAGCCTCTGGTCATCTCTGCCCCCGCGAGGTAGTCGTTGCTTGCAAACACTCCCGTAAGAATGGTGCCGAGCGCTCCGCACACTCCGTGCACACTGATCGCACCGACAGGGTCGTCGATCTTCGCGCGCTTCTCGAAGAATTCGACGCTAAGCACTACGACGATACCCGCGATGATTCCGATAACGGCCGCCGCCCATTGGTTCACCGCGTCGCAGCCCGCCGTAATCGCGACAAGTCCCGCAAGAGCGCCGTTAAGCGTCATCGACACGTCGGGCTTCTTATACTTCGCCCATGTGAAGATCATTGTGGAGACTGCCCCGAGGCACGCCGCGATATTCGTCGTCACGAACACTCGGCTTGACAGCAGCGCGGCCGCGTGCGTGATGATCCCGGCTTCGGCGTCCGCGTCGAGCATTGCGACGGTGGAGCCGCCGTTGAACCCGAACCAGCAGAACCAGAGAATGAACGTTCCGAGTCCCGCCAGAGTGAGATTGTGCCCGGGAATCGCCTTCGGCTTACCGTCGGCTCCGAACTTGCCGATTCTCGGCCCGAGGATCTTCGCGCCGACCAGCGCGGAGACTCCGCCGACCATATGCACGGCGGTCGAACCCGCGAAGTCGTGGAACCCCAGTTGCGCAAGCCAGCCGTCTCCGTTCCAGATCCACCGCCCGGAGATCGGATACACGATCGCAGAGATCACTACCGAGTAGAGTATGTAGCTCTTGAACTTAGTGCGCTCCGCCATAGAGCCGGAGACGATCGTCGACGCGGTCGCGCAGAACACGCTTTGGAAGATCAGCGTCGCATAGTCGTACCCTTTGTCCACGGCTCCGGTAAATAGGTCGAGCGTTCCGATGATCGCACCGGAGCCGCTCCACATAAGCCCGAATCCCAGGATCCAGAATACAGGCACTCCGCACGCAAAGTCCATTATGTTCTTCATCAGAATGTTGCCCGCGTTCTTTGCGCGGGTCAACCCGCCCTCAACAAGCGCGAATCCCGCTTGCATCAAGAATACCAGCGCTGCCGCGATAAGCATCCACATAGTGTTCACGCCGGATACGATGTTTACCAAGTTCTCCATGGTTTGACATTCTCCTTTTGACGAAAAAAGTACAGCAAAGACACCGGAAGTTATCCCCCAGCGTCTTTGCTGTTTGTACCTAAAGTATAACACATCGTCTTGCAATTGTCAACACATAAAATTGCACAAACTTCAAAAAATATTCACAAGTTTATCGGACATTTTGCCATATTTGTCGATTTGCGGTATAACATCCGCAAATCAGCCGCATAAAAATCGGCACATCGCGCACATTTCGCTGTATTTCGAGCTTTGCATGTGCTATAATCGGTACATTCACATATTACGAGGTTACGCCGATGTCCGTACAGACGAACTTTGAAAACGGGGAGCTGCGCTTCAGTTTAGGCGGGGAGCTCGACCACCACTCCGCACGAGACGTAATGCGGAAGATCGCCGACGAAATCGACCGCAGATTGCCCGGTAAATGCGTGCTCGACCTTGCCGGAGTCGGGTTCACCGACAGCTCCGGAATCGCGGTACTGCTACGTACGCACAAGCACATGCGGGAGCTTGGCGGTTCGCTGAGCGTGGAGAACGTCCACGCTCAGCCGGCGAAAGTCTTCCGCGCCGCGAACGTCGGAAAGATGGTCGCATTCCAAGAAGTGAGGTAACACCAATGAAATCGGAGAACTACATAAAGGTAGAGTTCCCGTCGATGTCGGCGAACGAGGCGTTCGCACGCAACGTCGCCGCGATCTTCGCCGCGAGACTCGACCCGACCCTTGACGAAGTCGGAGACATTAAGACCGCGGTCAGCGAAGCCGTGACGAACAGCATCGTGCACGCGTATCCGTCGGAGCTCGGGCGAATCCAGCTGCGGTGCCGATTGCCGGAGCACAACCTGGTCGAAATCGTCGTGCGTGACTGGGGCGTCGGAATCGCGGACGTTCCGCAAGCGATGGAGCCTATGTTCACGACCGGCGGCGAGGATCGCTCCGGCATGGGCTTCTCAATGATGGAGGGCTTCATGGACAGCTTGAAAGTTCGCTCTTCCCCCGGCAAGGGCACTACGGTGACGATGAAGAAGCGCATACTCAGTAAGGCTCGAAAATGAACACTGTCTCAACGGAGGAGCGGCTGCTGCAGGAGAACGCAGGCTTGATCTGGAGCGTCGTGCGCCACTATTACGGGCGCGGCGTAGAGCCGGACGATCTGTATCAGCTTGGTTGTCTGGGGTTCATCAAGGCCGTGCGAGCTTACGACCCGAGCTATGGCACCAAATTCTCCACCTATGCCGTGCCTAAAATCGCGAGCGAGATCCGACGCTTCATGCGCGACGACGGCTCGGTCAAGGTCAGCCGCGCAATCAAGGAACGTGCGTTCAAAGTCGCGAAGTCGCGCAGGGAGCTGGAGCAATCGCTGGAACGCGACCCGACTTTGTCGGAGGTCGCCGCGCTTACGGGGTGCTCACCGGAGGACGTCGCGGAGTGCGACCTCGCGCTGTCGCCGGTTGACTCACTACAACGCGAGGCGCTCGGCGAGGATTCCGCGACGCTGGAGAATACGCTCGCCGATTTTACACTCGAGGACAAGCTTGTCGAGCGCGTCGCGCTCAAGCAAGCGATTGAGGCGCTGCCGGAGCGTGAACGTGCGGTAATCTTCTTGCGGTATTGGCGCGGATTGACGCAAGACGCATCGTCGAAACTGCTCGGCGTCTCGCAAGTGCAAATCTCGCGCCTTGAACGCAAGGGCGTGGCGACGCTCCGCGCATTGCTCGGCGGTGAGCTTTGACGCAGGGATGCGTCTTGACATTGTATTGAGACGACGAGGGCTAGGACGCAAACTTTTTGTAAAAAGTTTGACAAAAACTTTTACATACCATTCATAGCGTAAAACTCTTGCGCCCTGATGGCGCTCGAGTTTCGCAGAACCGTCAAGCTCGTACCCCGTACCCTAACGCACGACGACGACGGAGGTCAGAGTCTCCAGCTCGGCGGAGGGCGTGATCTCGCCGTACCAATCCATGCCGGAGTTATCGATCTTGTAGGCGGAGATCTTCCCGATCACCAGCCCCTGCGGGAACACCTCGCCCGCGCCGGAGGTCATGATCGTATCACCGTTCAATGGTGGGTTCGAGCCCGCTTGCAGGAACCCCAGTTTCAGTACGCCGCGCTCCATCAGCTGGAACTCTCCGGCCGCGATGCCCGTCAGCCCGCTGCGATCCACGATCGCGCCTACGCTGGAGTCCACGTCCACCAGAGTCCGCACCGTCGAGGTGCTACCGCCGACCTCGATCACCTGTCCCACTAAGAACCCGTCCGCCGTTATCACCGTATCGCCTACGCGGATCCCTGCGTTCTCCCCGCCGCCGATGGTAAACGCGCTTGTCCACGCCGACGGATTCCAGCTGATCACGGGTTCCACCGTTATCGGAAGATAACCGTCGCTGCTTGCAGTCAGCTCCAGCAGCTGCAACAGTTTCTCATTCTCCACAAGCGCGTTCCGCGCCGCTCGTATATCGCCCTCCATCGACGCCACCGCCGACTTCAATCGCTCGTTCTCCGCCTTCAACTTGTCAAAGTCGTGCATGTACGCATACAGCCCTTTTAGCTCACCCGTCCACCGCCCTACCACCTCATCCACCGGCGCAAGCAATGAGTGCATCGCGTCGTTCAACACGCTGCCCGTGCTGCCCCAGATCAGCGACGCGATTATCAATGCCAATATCAGCGTCACCATTATCGCCGTTATCCTCAACCCGCGACTCGCTAAAAACGCCTTCATCCTTTTCTCCTTACGAGAGTTTTTCGCAATACATATATGTTTACATGAGACTTGGAACGTGACTTTTGGGAGAAAGTTTGCGTTCTAACCCGGTAAACATATATGTATTGTCAAATCGCACCCTAAACCCCGCACTCTCAATCCGTATCATCAGAACGCGCCTGAAACTCCAGCAGCGAATGATTCCGCACGAAGTACTCGATGCCTGACCAAAGGGTAGTGCTTACGATCAGCGCTATCGCCAGCGTATCGACGCTGAGCACACCCGGTATAAGTTGGAAGTCGTGGACATGAGCGGTCAACATAAAGCAGACGGCGACGATGGAAACGACGGTCTTGACTTTCCCGGAGGCACCTGCGGCGATGACGACGCCTTTCGCGGCGGCGATTAGACGCAGCCCGGAGACGGCGAACTCTCTGGCGATGATGATCATGGCGCACCACGAGGGCATTCGCCCGCGCTCCACGAGGATCAGCAGAGCGGCGGTAACCAGCAGTTTATCCGCCAGCGGGTCGATGAACTTCCCGAACGTAGTTATCTGGTTATACTTCCTGGCGACATAACCGTCGATGTGGTCGGTAATCCCGGCTAGTATAAATATACCCAATCCTACGTAATCTGAACCCGGGTATTCGATCAGCAGCGCCGCCATGAACAGCGGTACCAGCACCACCCGGAACAGCGTGATCTTATTTGCAGTTGTCATATGCCTCCGTCTATTGCGTTACGAGCGGCTTCGACGATGTGTTATCGCGTCCTAACCTTCCCCGCGCCAGCGCATCAGCATGTCAAAAGCCATTCGTATATTAATCGCTGTCGGTGATCACGCCAACGAGATCGCCATCGAGCACGGCGGTGATCCGCACGCGGATGAACTGACCCGTCAGGTTCAGCGACTTCTTCCCGAGTATGAAGACCTTACCGTCGACCTCGGGAGCCTCCGCATAGCTTCGCCCGTACCAGCACTCTCCGATCTCGTCGAAGCTTTCTATCAGCACCTCCGTCACGCTGCCGACCCGGGACTCACTATACTCGTCCATCAGCCGATCCTGAAACTCCGTAACCAGCTGAGCGCGGTGCTCCGCAAGTTCGAAGTGAGCGCGATCCTCCATCTCGTACGCGGGCGTTCCCTCTTCCGGAGAGTAGACGAACACGCCGACACGTTCCGGCCGAGCCTCACGCAGGAACTCGCACAGCCGCTCGAACTCTGCCTCGCCCTCGCCCGGAAGCCCTGTTATCAGCGTACTGCGCAACACCACCCCGGGGATCCGCTCCCGCAGAGTGCGAATCAGCGTCCGAAGCCGCTCACTGTTACCGCGCCGATTCATTCTTGCCAAGACCCTATCGTCGATATGCTGGATCGGGATGTCCAGGTACTTCACGATCTTGCTCTGCTTCGCGATAACCTCGATCAGCGCGTCTGTCACGTCGTCCGGGTACAGGTACATCAGCCGAATCCACTCGATCCCCTCAATCTTGCACAGTTGAGTCAGCAGATCCGGCAACGTCTGCCGTCCATAGCGATCCCGCCCGTACCGAGTAAGATCCTGAGCGATCAGCACGAGTTCCTTCACCCCGTGCGACGAATACTCCGCCGCCTCCGCCAGGATGCTCTCCATCAGCCTGGAGCGATACCCACCGCGCAATTGGGGAATGGTGCAGAACGCGCAATGATTATCGCAGCCTTCCGCTATCTTAATGTATGCCCAACCTTGATTCGTGCTCAGCACCCTTGGCACATCGTCCGCCAGGTTACGCGGCGCGTCGAAGTACTCGTCCGCAACCGTGTCCTTACGATCATCTTCAAAGAAGGCACGGTTCAACGCCGTTACAACGTCCTGATAGTTCGCCGTACCCAGAATCGCGTCTATCTCCGGGATCTCCTTAGCGAGTTCGGAGCGATATCGCTCCGCCAGGCAACCCGTCACCACGATCCGCCTCAGCGTCCCGCCCTGCTGCTTCAACGCGCTGAACTCCAGGATCGTCTCGATCGCTTCGGTCTTCGCCGACTCCACGAACCCGCATGTGTTGATCACGATCCCCTCGCACGACATCAAGTCCGTCGTCACTGTGTAACCCGCATTGCGAAGCAAGTACATCATCTGCTCCGCATTCACCTGATTCTTCGCACAGCCCAGACTCACAATCCCTACTGTCTCACGCCGTGCGGCTCTGCCCGTCTCATTCTGCATGACTCTCCGCTCCCTCTTTCTCTTTATATCCTCTATTATACCACATCTCACCCTGCCTTTGTCAAGCTTTTTTTAGGGCGCGAAGCGAACGTTTTGATGATATGATATTGAGTTACGGGCGGGGTGGAACGCCGGGGATGCGAGTGCTTACGAGGTGATCGGCGGCGAGTACGACAATATCATACTCGCCGAGCGTCGGTTGCAGCCGTTATGCTAAGCGTTGGCGTCGAAGTGCGAACACCGCGAGAGCGCCGCCTATTGGTGGCCCAGTACTCCGCGCAGTTTCGCGACGGGAATGAAGAGAGCGTACGAGCACACCGTCGCGACGACGCCTTGCAGGACGTTGCCGGGCAGTCCGGCAATCGCAGCCGCTCCGCCGTAGAAGAATGCCTCGAACACCGTATACCCGCTCGCCATAATAAGTGCCCCGATGGCGCACGCCGCACCGAACATGGGAAACCCGCGAGTCCTCGCGCACATTAGGCCAACCGTCAGCCCCATTGTTCCCTTGATTACAAACGTGGGGAGTATGTAAACCGAGTACGACAACGCCAGGTCTGAAAGAGAGCTTCCGACCGCCGCCGCCAGAGCGGCTTGCCAGCCGCCTATCAAGTACGCGCTCAGGAAGATGGCGACGTCGCCCATATTGAAGTAGCCCTCACCGCCTGATAGAACGGGCATCGGAATGCTGACCAGTGCGGTGACCGCGAATACCAGCGCGGCGGAGACTCCCACGGTCGCGATGTCTTTCGTCTTCATTGTTCACGCCTCCTTGTCGATGTTGCGAGCCACCGGTTCGCGATGGTTGGGAACCCAGTCTCTCACTACTGCTATTATACCACACTTTGGCTCATTTGTCAAGCCTAAAACGCGGAAACGCAAAAAATTTACATTTTCTTCAAAAAAGTACTTGACAAGCAGATTGGTCTGTGCTATACTAAACATGATTTGTTGCTGTGGTGCTATACATCACGCACGTATATCCAGATTAGATGCGCCAACGGTCGGGACAGTCAGACCCCGACCGTTGGCGTGTTCAGACGCTGAAGCTGCCGCCGGCGCAGCACCGCGTGACCTCGAGTGACATTCAGGTCGGCTTGACTCCCGGCGAATGTAAAATTTTTGCGATTCGGGCGCAAAAGCGCCTGAACCCATGCAGCACGTAGGATTTGGCTGAAGTTTTCGCAAAAAGGTGTTGACAAGTCCGGGAAGGTGTGGTACACTGTTGCTAAACCATTGAGTTAAAGGAATAAAGATCTATGACTATCTCCGCTTTCCTCGAACGCAACGCTCAATCCAAGCCCGACGACATCGCGCTTGTCGAGCTCAACCCCGAGCAACGCGACTTCGACCACCCGAACTGGCGCGAGTACTCGCTCGTCGAGCCTGACGCGTTCCACGCCGCATACCGCAAACAGATTACCTGGCAACAGTTTGACGCCAACGCTAACAAGTTCGCGAATCTGCTGCGCTCCAAAGGATTCAAGAAAGGCGACAAGATCGCGATTCTGCTGATGAATTGTATCGAGTGGCTGCCGATTTACTTCGGGATACTTAAGGCCGGGTGCATCGCGGTTCCGCTGAACTTCCGCTACGCATCTGACGAGATCGACTACTGCTTGAAGCTGTCCGATTCCGCGTGCCTCGTCTTCGGACTTCACTTCGTGGATCGCTTGAAACCGTTGCTTACGTCTGACGGCAAGCTTGAGGTCAACGGTTCCGCGATCCCGTGCATCTATTCCGGTGACCCGCCGTGCCCGGAGTTCGCGGAGGATTATGAGGCGCTAACCTCCCAACAGTCCGAGGTCGCTCCGGACATCGGCGTTACGCTGTCAGAGCAGGACGACGGCGCAATCTACTTCAGCTCCGGCACTACGGGGTTCCCGAAGGCGATCCTGCATAAACACCGCTCGCTCATAACGGCGTGCGAGGTTGAGCAGGCGCATCACGCGCAATGCGAGTCCGACGTGTTCCTGTGCATACCGCCGCTGTACCACACCGGCGCGAAGATGCACTGGTTTGGAAGCCTGATCTCCGGCGGCCGCGCCGTCATACTGCGCGGTACGCGCCCCGACTGGATCGTCGAAGCCGTATCCGCTGAACACGCGACCATCGTGTGGCTGCTTGTACCGTGGGCGCAAGACATACTGGACGCAATCGACCGCGGCGAGATTAAGCTCGACTCGCACGCGCTAAGCCAATGGCGGCTCATGCACATCGGCGCACAGCCGGTTCCGCCGAG
>JAITGH010000118.1 GCA_031280855.1 Oscillospiraceae bacterium
CTTCGATCATCCCTTCGGCTCGACCTTCTATACGACCTTCTTGTTGACCTTCCAGCTTACCTTCTATCCGGCCTTCGATCATGCCTTCGGCTCTACCTTCTATCCGGCCTTCCTGTTGACCTTCCAGTTTACCTTCTATCCGACCTTGCATCCAGCCTTCTAATCGGCTATCCGCATTACTGTCGGAACTTGCGTATTTGACCGCGTTTCTGATACTTGAATTGGATTCCATGTTTGTGTACCTCCAACGCATTGTATGCCGATAGCCGCCTTGCTGTTACGCATGTTTACTAAGCACAAATAATTGTAAATCTTGCATATTATGCTTGTCTTTTCGAGTAGAAATGGTTATAATGATTGTACGCGTCAGAACGATGCTCATAAAGGAGGCACATTTTGGATCGTTTCAGGAATAAGACCGTTCATTTTATAGGCATACAGGGAGTCTCGATGGGACCGCTGGCTATCGCGCTGCGTGAGCGTTACGGAGCCGTAACTCGCGGCTCCGACAAAACGACGACGGGTCACGCAGCCGAGAACGTGCACGGCGCGGACTTCGTCATACGTACCGCTGCCGCTCATGACGACAATCCGGAGGTCGCCGAGGCGCGCAGACTCGGCATACCGGTGCTCGAACGTGCGGAGGTTTGGGGCATGATCATGCGCCGGTTCCCTAACACCATCTGCATCGCGGGTACTCACGGTAAGTCCACGACGACCGCGATGACCGCGCAGGTTTTCCTTGAAGCCGGGCTTGATCCCGGCGTCATGGTTGGAGCCGCGTTCCCACTCATCGGCGGGAACCATCGTCTCGGAAACAGCTCCTACTTCATCGCGGAGGCTGACGAGTACTTGAACCAGTTCCGATTCTTTAAGCCGACTCTCGCGCTTATCCTCAATATGGAGTTCGACCACCCGGATTTCTACGCCGACTTCCACGCGTACGAGAACACTTTCGGCCGATTCGCGGCAAGCGCGGACTGCGTGATTGACTCGTTCGATGTCCACGCTCTGGACGGCGTGACTCTGAAAGTACCCGGTGAGCACAACCGCAAGAACGCCGCCGCCGCATTCGCAGCCGCTAAGCACTACGGGATCGCGGACGACGTCGCTCGACGCGCTCTGGCGAACTTCTCCGGGATCGCCAGAAGATTCGAGTACAAGGGCGAGCTTAACGGAGCCGCGTTCTACGATGATTACGCGCATCACCCGTCGGAGCTTGCAGCCGCGCTGTCAACGGCGGCCGCGCTGCCTCACCGCAGAGTTATCGCGGCTTTCCAGCCGCATACCTATACTCGCACGAAAGCGTTACTTGGCGACTTCGCAACCGCGCTTCGCTTAGCGGACGTCGCACTGATTCCGGACATCTATGCAGCGCGTGAGGACGATGTGTACGGAGTCAGCTCCCGCGATCTCATATCGCTTGTACCGGGCGCGGAGTACACCGCTACTCTTACCGAGACCTCCAAGCGACTGCGGGAGCTGGCTCAACCCGGCGACATAGTGCTGTCAATCGGAGCAGGCGACGTTACCACGTTGTGGTGCGCCGTCACTAACGCGGTGCCCGCTTGAGCGGCGCGGAGCGTGCGCCTGACGACCGCGCCGTTGCCCTCGTAACCGGCGGCAGCGGCGGCATCGGCTCCGCGATCTGCCGCAGGCTTGCCGCCGACGGATGGCGCGTCGCGATCGGCTGCTTGAACGCTCGTGAGGCTGCGGAGCAGCTGGCGCTCGAGCTGAACGGCGTTGCGCTGGCGTTCGACGTAGCTGACGACGCGCAAGCTCGAGCGGCAATCGCGACGCTTGGCGAGGTCGCATTGCTGGTCAACAATGCCGGCGTCGCGGACTACGGGCTGTTCCAACTGACGACGGAGCGGCAGCGAGAGCGCGTGTTCGCGGTTAACGCGTTCGGCGCGATGAATTGCTCGGCCGCTGTACTCCCGCAGATGATTCGTGCACGGCGTGGAAGTATCATCAATCTCGCTTCCATCTGGGGTAAGGTCGGCGCATCGTGTGAGGTCGTCTACAGTGCCAGCAAGGCCGCGCTTATCGGGTTCACCAAGGCACTTGCGAAAGAGGTTGCGCCATCGGGCGTGCGTGTCAATTGCGTCGCTCCCGGAGTAGTCGCGACTGCCATGACGTCACGGTTCAGCGAGTCGGAGCTTGCGGAACTCGGCGCGATTGCTCAGCCCGCCGACGTTGCGAACGCGGTCGCGTTTCTTGCGTCGGATCACGCTCGCCTCATCTCCGGCGAAACTCTCACCGTCAACGCGCCGATCTAGTTTGCTCGCGAAAATGGAGCGTTCAACCCGAAAGTTGCAGAGAGTTGCACAGAAAGTTGCACAAATCATCGTGAATCCGGCACCGCACTTAACGTCGCGTTTAACGGTTGCAGACTCTAAACTCGCTCTCGCCGTGACACCAAGCCACATTGTTGAAGCCTCGCGGGAATAGTTGCACAAAAATGCACGTGTCGGAATCGTTCCGGGCACGTGCATTTTCACGACGCAATATGACTATTGATCCTGCAATTCATGCATAGCCGCAGTCACGGCGGCTTCATCGAGTGAGAGCGCGTTCAGAACCTCGACGAGCGCCGATGTGCTCAGCCGAGCGGGCAGCCCAAGTTTAACCGAGAGCGCACGCCGTCGATTTGCGCTGCCTTCTCCGCCGCTTAGTCCAAGCTCAAACAGCGCGGCGTGAGTCCATATGCCAACGCGCCGCGATTGCTCCGGAGTCGCGACGGCTAAGATTGCACGACGGAGCGTCTGCGCATCCATGCCCTCCACGCCCAGCTTGCCCTCCGCCGACGGCTTCGGCTTACGCCGCTCCTTACCCGTTACATCGGGGATATACGCGTGCCGCACGTCGCCGCTCACGCTGCCGCGCAGATAGTTACGAAGCTTGAACCCGGCCGCGTCGCTGTCTGTCAAGATGATCACGCCGCATGTCTCCGCAAGCCTGCGGATCAGCGGCTTCAACTCCGTATCATTGAATAGCCGAAACCCGCCAAGCTCGATTATATTCGCGTCCACGGCGTTCGCCAGCGTAGACTTGTCATAGCGTCCTTCGACGAGGATCGCTTGCCTTATTCGCGGCCGGTCGGTATGCTCAGGTAGCATTTGATCCCCTCCCGCAGTAGTGTCAGATATGCGGACTTTGCAGTCGCTCGGTCACCGAACAGCGCGTACACGGCGGAGCCGCTGCCGCTCATCGATGCGCCGAGCGCGCCGAGATCAAGCAACCGCCCCTTCGCCGCAAGTACCATC